>DAOWAQ010000102.1 GCA_030634505.1 Calditrichia bacterium | reverse complement strand
GTAGGGCGAAATTATGCAGAGCATATATCAGAAATGTCTGCAGAAAAACCATCAGATCCGGTTTTGTTTTTAAAACCTTCAACTGCAATTTTAAATGAAGGCCAACAAATCAAAATACCCTCATTTAGTCATGAGGTTCATCATGAGATAGAATTAGCGTTACTTATAAGTAGAGAAGCAAAATCAATAAAGGCAAATAATTGGAATAACTATGTTGGCGGATCGGGGATAGCTCTCGATTTAACTTTGAGAGATCATCAGGCAATAGCAAAGAAAAAAGGATTGCCATGGAGTGTGAGTAAAGGTTTTGATGGTGCTTGCCCAATTGGTTCTTTTGTTTCACTTGATCTTGTAAATAATATTGAAGAATTGAAAATAGAACTCTACGTTAATGACGAGTTACGTCAGGAAGGAAATACCAACCAAATGATTTTTTCTCCGGGAATTCTTCTTGAATATATTTCATCAATATTTACGCTGGAGGCAGGAGATATTATTTTAACCGGAACTCCTTCCGGCGTTGGTGCTATACAAACAGGGGATGAAATAAGAGGTGTGATTGAAAATCTAGGTGAGATATTATTTACAGTTGTTTAGTAGTTATCTAACATCCTGAATTGTCATTCTGAACGCAGAGAAGAATCTTTGTTTTGATTCAGTGTAGACTCCTCAAAAGAGTTTTAGAATTACAGTGCATAAATAGGATTGCTTCGTCATTCATTCTTCACTTCTCGCAATGACAGGCTCTAGTTGTTTTTGCGATCGCCAGCGAAGCAATCTCTTAACTTTTACGGAACGGAGTTTTTATTTAATCCGAAAAAAATATTGTATTACAATATAAGTAATTTTAATAAAAGCTTTTACACTACCCCAAAAGGTACCAGTTACTTTTGATTCTCCGGCAAATCGTTCCCGATATCGTACGGGAATTTCACAAATTATTAATTTATGTCTTAATGCTTTAATTTGCATTTCCATAGTCCAGCCATAATTCATATCAGCCATTTGAAGTTGCAGCAACTTGTCAAATTTGATGATTCTAAAGGGCCCCAAATCTGTATAGTTTCCCCGAAACAAATATTTTAAAAAAAATGCAGCAAGCTTATTCCCTAAAACAGAATGAGAAGAAAGAGTTGCATTAAAATATTCGATACCCAATACCCTGGAGCCAAGTACAAAATCATGCCCCTCATTAATTTTTTCTACCAGATTTGCTGTTTCTTCGGGATAATCGCTATAATCACCGTCAAGAAAAACCAAAAGATCAGGTTGAGGGGATTGAGATTTTAGGTAATCAATACCTTTCAGACAGGCAGCACCGTAACCCCGGATATGTTGCGATAGAACTGTAGCGCCGAATGATTTTGCAATTTGTGCTGAAGTGTCAGTTGATCCATTATCAACAACAACAATTTCATCAACGATATTTAAAGGAATGTCCGCTAAAACTTTACCAATGGATCCTTCTTCATTAAAAACCGGAATTAATATAGCGATTTTTTGTTTTTTAATTTGATTCATTGTGCTAAATTATTATATAATTAATAAAACAATTTCCTAAAAGAAACCCAATAATACAATAGATATGTCAAAATCAAGTGAGAAAAAATTTTCAGATTTATTGAATATCATGAAAAGACTAAGACAAGACTGCCCCTGGGATAAAAAACAAACTACCGAGTCGCTACGCCAGTATTTACTTGAAGAAACTTATGAGGTTCTTGAAAGTATCGATAATCAAGACTGGAACGAGCTGGGGAAAGAACTGGGCGATTTATTATTGCAAATAGTATTTCATAGTGTTATTGCAGAAGAAAAAGGAAAGTTTTCAATAGATGATGTAATTGAAAACATTAATAAAAAACTAATTGAAAGACACCCCCATGTATTTGGTGAAAAAAAAGTGAATTCTGCAGAAGATGTTGCCGATAATTGGGAACATATAAAGATGAACTCCGAAAAGAGAGATTCACTTTTAAGTGGAATCCCAATGCAAGCTCCGGCACTTCTTTTTGCACAAAGAATGCAGGAAAAAGCTTCAAAAATTGGATTTGATTGGGAAAATGTTGAAGGTATTGTTCAAAAAATCGAAGAGGAAATATCTGAACTAAAAGCAGCTCTTAGCGAAGGCGATAAGGATAAAATTCAAGAAGAAATTGGAGATACGATCTTCTCGATAGTAAATATATCACGATTTCTGAATTTAAATGCGGAAGACTGCTTAAGATCGACAAACAAGAAGTTTAAAAAAAGATTTCAGTATATTGAAAACTATTATAATGGTGATTTTGATTCAATGAAAAAAGCTTCATTGAAAGATTTAGATGATTTATGGGAAAAAGCGAAGAATGAATGAAAGAATCAAAATATTAATAGAAAATTTTGAAAATATTTGTGGTCGAAATGAGTTTTTAAAAAAACTGGAAATTTATTTTTCGGAGAATTTCAATAGTTTGGATTTTGAGATCATTAAACTTATGCCATTTCCTCCATATTATTTAACGCTGGCGGATTCTCAACCAAATAAATCACTGTTGGCGACACTTTCTGAATCCAATAACATAGAACAAAAAAACAAGCTTTTCATTATTCATGATTATTATATTTATCCGTTAACCGAAAACACTATTGCCCAGTATTCATTAATATTTAAAAACCTATCAGATAATAACTTCGATGAAATAAATAGTTTGTGTATTTATATACATAGTCTTTACAAGTTGGTTGTTAATAATTATCATTTTGGTTTTGAAGAGAGTTCATTACAAAATGCAAATCTAATAAGCCAAATGATCCATGATATAAACTCAATGATTTCTTTAATAAAGATGAGATCATCCCAAATTGAAGAATCAGTCTCAAATAAAATGAGCTATGCCGAAAAAATGACAAAGGATGCACTACAATATGTTCGCGAAATACAAGTTTTAGATAGTGAAGTTAAAATAAAGGAACTATTGGAAGGCATAATCCAAAATGTTTCATTTCCGGACAATATTGATGTATCGATACAAAATAATGTAAAAAAGAAAACCATAAATCTCGATGTGGAATTAATAGACAGGGCATTAAATGAAATAATTCAGAATGCTGTGTCAGCTTTTGGAGATACAAATGGAAAAATTAGTATTAAATCTGATATTCGGCAGTTTAAAAATATATTGTATAATAATGAATACCTTGAAATAAAAGTTGAAGATAATGGCATAGGTATTAATTCTGACTTTTTATCATTTATAAAAAATCCATATTTTACAACAAGAAAATCAGAATATCATAGTGGATTAGGATTGTCTATTGCAGATAAAATAATAGATGCACATGGCGGTTACTTAAATATTGAAATTACACCGGAAAATAAAACAGCTGTTACGATATATCTTCCACTGCAAGGAAATGACAATGAATAAAATTTTGATTATAGAAGACAATTTGGTTTGGCGTGAAAGCTATAAAAAGTGGATGGGTAAAGATTATACTTATGAATACGCAATTGAACCAAACCAGGCAAAACAAAAATTAGAAGAATTTTTTCCGGATTTAGTTATATTAGACTTAGGAATTCCGGAAGTTGAACAGGGTTTTGGAATTTTAGATTATCTTATTGAAAAAGGTACAGATGTTCAAATTATTGTTATTACAGCTTCAAAGGATCATAAGCATGCACTGGAAGCCCAAAAAAAAGGAGCAAACTCATATTTTTTTAAAGGAGAAAATATAAAGGATGAGCTTCCATTATTGGTGAAACGCGCTTTAAAAATGCAAGCCCTGGAAAGAGAAAATAAAAAATTACGTTCAAAGCTAGAACAAAATTATCATTTTGATAACATTGTGGCAGTTAGCAAACAAATGCAAAAAATTCTAAGTTTAATTGAAAAAATTCGTTCGAGTAAAGAATCTGTATTAATTTATGGAGAATCAGGTGTAGGCAAAGAAGTAATTGCCCGCCATGTCCATGATAGAGGTTCCTTCAGGGATGGAGAATTTGTAGCGATTAATTGTGCCGCCATGCCGGAGAACTTATTGGAGAATGAACTTTTTGGGCACGAAAAAGGCGCCTTTACCGGTGCAACGGATCTTAAAAAAGGTAGAATAGAATTAGCAGATAAAGGTACATTGTTCTTGGATGAAATTGGGGAAATGCCTATCGTTCTCCAGGCAAAAATATTAAGAGTACTTCAGGAAAAATCTTTTTCACGGTTAGGGAGCAATAAAGAGATCAAAGTTGATTTTAGAATCATTTCCGCAACCAATAAAATTTTAAGTGAAGAAGTAAAGAATAAGAGTTTTAGAGAAGACCTGTACTATCGTCTTAATGTGATACCCATTATTATTCCACCCCTAAGAGAAAGGCCGGATGACATACCTGCTCTTATAGATTTTTTTATTCACAAATATTGTCAAGAAAATAATATCCCTTTTCCTAAAATAGAACCGGGTTTGATTACATTTTTATTGCGCCAGGATTGGGAGGGAAATATCAGACAACTTGAAAATTCAATAAAAAGACTTCTTGTTTTAAATAATAAATCATTATCGCTTTCTGATTTGCCAGAGGATTTAAAATATAATAGTGAGTCATTTTTAAGTAATGCATTATTGAAAAAGTATACACTTGAAGAATTGTCAAAGGATTATGTCCAAATGGCACTTTCTCATTTTAAAGGTAATAAAAAACAAGCATGTGAGTTTTTGAACATCAATTTCAGGACATTACAAAACAAACTCTAATCACTCAAAATTGCACATTCTGCATTCCACCACATTTGGCGATTGTATAAAATACAATCGCTCCTGCGTTAAATTGCCGTAAGCATAATATTTTCAATCACCTAAGCCATAAAGTAGCATAACCTATTGATTATATAGCTTTTATGAATTGGCATGCAGGTTGATATATCATTTGTTGAAACTAAATAAATATACAGGTTGATTTATGTATTCAGAAGATATTTTAAAAGGCAGGGTAAACATTTTTACACTTTATGATGATACGGGTAGAAAATACTATAAAGCAAATGTTGCTTTTTCTGAAAATGATGTACTGACTATATCACGGGATACAATAGAGGATTTATTAAATGATCTGCCGCAAGTTTTACTGCCAGCCATGCAGGCACGTGTTATTTCAGAAGAATATTACATCAATTAGGGGTTTTAAATATGAAATTAATGATTTGTGAACAGGATCCACAACAAATACAGTTAATTAAGAATGTGCTGAATAATTATAAATTTAAGCATATTATTCCCAAAAAGGATGGGGATGTTTACAAAATGGTTGTAGATCAAAAACCCTCAATTATTATTTTCAATGAAAAATTTCATAAGGAAACCGGAGAAGCTTTGTTAAATCAGTTACGAAGCAATCCACAGACAGATAATATCCCAATTATATATATATCAAGTGATTTAGATTTAAATGAAAAATTAAAAAGGTTTTCAAATGATTCTTTAGTTCAACTTTTGAGTGAGCCGTATAGGTTAAAATTCTTTCGGCATTATATAGATCGCTGGACAACATTTAGAAGCTTATATGTTAAACAATAAAAGGAATTAATTATGGATTTAATATGGGCATTATTAGGAATACAATTAAGTCTGATTATATTTTTTCTGATTTCAAAAGGTGTTCACATAAAAGATGATAGTTTAATATAATAAATACATACTTTTCCCGATGGGCTCGTGTGTAATTGATTATTAATCATCACTTTTCAGGGTTATCCCCAAGCCCCTTTTTCCCTGAAGGTTTACATGATTACACACAGAGCCCTTTTTTCTTTCCTCATAAAATCCTATCTTTATCAATGCAGATTGGAATCATATCAGATACTCATAATGTTTTACCAAAATCTGTTTTTAAATATTTTAAAAACGTTGAGCATATTTTTCATGCCGGAGATATTGGGAATCTAATAATTCTGGATGATTTAAAACAAATTGCTCCTGTCACTGCTATATATGGAAACATTGATGACGGAAAAACAAAAAAAGCAGTTCCTTCAATAAAATTTAAAAATTTTGAAAGCAGGTTAATTTGCCTTGTACACGATATAGGAAGTGTAAAAAATTTTAGCTATGAATTGTTTAAAACAAACAAAAATGCAGATATAATTATACACGGACACACCCATCGTCCAACCTGTGAAACATATCAAAAAAGAATCTTTATAAATCCCGGAAGTGCAAGTTATCCAAGAACTTTAAGTAACGGAACAATTGCAATAGTGGATTTTGATAAAATCAATTTTTCACACGAATTTATTAAACTTGAAGATTAATGGTAAGAAAAACGGGAAAAAATTTCAGAAAAAAGAATTCAACCGGAGACTTAAGAATTTCATCTCCGATTGAATATAAAAATTTTAGGCATATACTTCATTTTCATTGCATTTGCACACGCCAATGTGTTTTTGATTAAATCTCCAGGAATCCGTTTTTTCTGATTTCTCTGTGTTAACCACTTTGAGAAAACTAACAGGTGTATTGCAAACCGGACATATATTTCCATGTTTGTCAGTTTTTAGGGTTTTACTCATAAAATCTTGTCTCTTTGCCATATTAATTCTCCTTTTTATTTATATTTTTTCTTCTAAATATTGTTGTAAATATATTGGAAATTTCTTTTAGAAATTGTTTGTCATACTTAGTATACTTGTTAGGTTGATGATCTTCCAAAGTAATTGCACCATATACGGTATCTTCGTGATTAAATGGAATACCTAAAAAAGAACGTAATCCATAATTTGTTTTCTCATCTTTTGTATACCTGGGAATAAAATATTCCCCTTTTTCAAGATCTTCAATAACATAAGGTTTGTTCTTGGATATTACCCATCCTGTGAGACCTTCTTCTAATAAAAATTCAGAATCTTCTGCAAAGGTATCCTGCTGACCAATGACTTTTCTTATTACGGCCTTTTCAGAATTTTGAATTGTTGAACAAACTGTTAGACGGTCAGCCTCAAATTCCTTTGATACAAATTCCGTCAATGTATCAATGGC
>DAOWAQ010000051.1 GCA_030634505.1 Calditrichia bacterium | reverse complement strand
CTTGCGGGATGGGATACACCATTGGATATTACCACTCCACAATCTTCAATACAGGTAAATCAGTTTAAAGGAGAATTAACTCAAAATAATAGTATTGTAAAAATACCTATTAATTCCGATGAATATTATTTACTGGAATTCCGGGGTGAAAGAACTATAAATATTGATAGTGTTTACTTTGCGATTTCTGAAAATAGTTCTGAATTTCCAACTTATTTAGAAGTGTTAAGTACATATCTTCCAAATAGAATTACAGTTTCAGATTCAACGGGAGTTTTATTAAAAGTAGATGATTATGACTGGGGATTGCCCGGCGCTGGTATTTTGATATGGCATATTGATGAACAAGTAATTGCAGAGAAAGGTGAAACGAACAGAATAAATGATGACCCGGAAAATCGTGGAGTAGATTTAGAAGAAGCTGATGGTTCACAGGATATTGGTTTTACTTATGATATTACACAACCCGGTTACCAATCGGAATTGGGGACATGGCTTGATTTCTGGTTTGATCTATCAAAATACAGACCGTTATATAAAAATGAATTTTCACCAAGTTCTTCACCAAACACTCGAAGTAACCAAAATTATGCTAATACACATATTGTTTTAGATAATTTTTCTAAAAACTACGGCGATGTAATGACATTCGATTATTCCCGTGATTTCCATGAGGTGGGTTTTCCTGTTTCTTTAAGCAATAATGAAAATTCGAAATTTTGCTTCTTAAAAGGAGCTAAGTATTCTGCCAATACTTCTGCAATATTTTCTTCGGATGATGAAGGAAATATATATGCTGTAACTTCCGAAGGTAAGGGTATTTTCTCTGATTCATCATATATTATTGCTCAACTTCCCGGAGTGGAAGAGGTGGATTTTGTTCTGGGTGATTCAAATTCTGATGAGATTTATGATAAACTTATTGCTTCAAATAAATCGGGATTCATGGCGGGATTTGATTTAGTTGATGCAAATACTGATTTATTAGCAGATACATTGTTTACACTAAATCTTGGAGTTGAAATAATTAATCAACCGGTAATTCAGGGGCAGTATTTTTATATCACTACCATTGAAGATAGCATTCGACAGTACAACTTTAGTGGCGATTTTGAAGCAGGTACATTGTTATCTTCAATTAATTCTAATGTGGTTATCACTGGTGGTCTGAGGGATATCGTATTTAGTTCATCTTCTGTGTTTGGCCCGATTGTGGTTGACATTAATACTGATGGGATTGTTGACAAAATCTTTTTTCCGGATTCAAATACAATTGAAATAGATTTTTCAAATGGAGACATTCAAAAATATTTCACTGATTATAAAATGACTGGACTTCCGTCAGTAGCAGATGTGGATTTGGATGGATATTATGAGATAATTTATAATTCGAAAA
Source organism: Calditrichia bacterium (assembly GCA_030634505.1). GTDB lineage: Bacteria > Calditrichota > Calditrichia > JAJRVZ01 > JAJRVZ01 > DAOWAQ01. Next base: position 8,233 of record DAOWAQ010000051.1, on the reverse strand, counting down.
ATTTAATAAACGCCATAAATTATAATAATTCTCAAGTAACAAATATGCCATTTAAACCGGTATTAATCGAAAATGAAAATCTTATAGGAACTCCGCTGATTGCAGATATAAATAATGATGATATTGTTGATATAATTTCAATTACAAACCAGGGTCAACTTTTTGCTTATGATTCAAATGGTGATCTTTTAAATGGATTCCCTTTGTCCGCGGGAGGAAATGTTTCTGATTCACCTTTATTAATCGATATTGATAATGATGCAAATTTAGAATTGTTTACCATTAACCAAAATGGCGATATTAATGGCTGGCAATTTGATGAAGGATTTTCAATTGATAATCTATGGTGGACTCAACAGTTTTATTCACCTGAGAATAATTTATACTTAACTAAGCATTTAATGCCGGTTATACCCGGATTTAGTGAATTGTTGCCTGCCAGAAAGGTATATAATTATCCAAATCCTAATATTGATGATTTTACTAATATTAGATATTTTTTAACTGAAGAAGCTAATGTTAATATTAAAATATTTGATTTGGGCGGTGATATAGTTGACAGTTTTAATGGCCCGGGTAATTCCGGAGTGGACCAACAAATTGAATGGAATGTCTCTGATATTGAAAGCGGCGTTTATCTTTGCCGGATCGAAGCTAAATCTGCCAGCAAATCAGATGTTCGAATAATTAAAATTATGGTAATTCATTAGATACAATTGTGAGAAATCTAATTCTAAAATATTTCTTTTTTAATTTATTAATAATTTTGGTTCTCTCTTTTTCTGTAATTAATGCACAGGAAAAAATATATAATCATCCTGAACTTGAATGGAAAAGTTTTGAAACCGAGCATTTTGTTGTTCATTTTCATCAAGGTACATTTAGAACTGCAAACATAATTGGAAAAGTAGCTGAGGATATCTATGAACCTGTTACCAGTTTGTATAACTACAAACCAAAGGATAAGGTACATTTTATAGTAAAAGACACAGATGATTATTCCAATGGCGGCGCCTATTTTTTTGATAATAAAGTTGAGATTTGGGCAGAGAATCTTGATTACATAATGAGAGGAACAAGAAATTGGCTGCGTGATGTTGTTACTCATGAATACGTACATATGATCCAGATTGGCAGTTCTATTAAATTCTCTCAAACATTTCCGTATGGATTCTTTCAGGTATTTGGATATGAATCTGAAAAAAGAAAAGATGTTGTTCGTGGGTTTCCTAACACTGTTGTATCTTATCCAATTTCGTCAATTAATATTCCGGTGTGGTTTGCGGAAGGTGTAGCACAACACCAGGCAAATGGCGCACGTTATGATTACAGGGATCCAAATCGTGAGATGGTAATTAGAGACAGGGTTATAAATGACAGAATGCTGACATTTGAGGATATGGGAGTATTTGGTAAAACCAGCCTCGGTAATGAATCAGCTTACAACTTGGGTTATTCATTCGTCAATTATTTATGTGAAGTTTATGGTGAAGAAGTCCTTAGAAAAATTACTGATTATAATGCAAAAATCTCAACATTTACATTTGAAAGCTCATTGCAACATGCTACCGGTAAATCAGCAGAGTCTCTTTATGAAGATTGGAAAAAATCTTTAGAAGAACAATACAAATATAAATTAAGAAAAATAATTCCCAATAAAGTGCAAGGCGAAGCAATTGAGTTGGAAGGATTTGCAAATCTTTATCCAACCTGGTCTCCGGATGGCAAAAAAATAGCGTACATATCTAATAAGGGAAACGATTATTTCAGTCAAAATAAACTGATAGTATATGATACAGTAACAAAAGAAAAAAAAGTAGTTGCCGGTAAAATCAGTTCTTCTATTTCCTGGTCACCGAATGGGAAATATATAGCATTTAGTCGCAAAGAACAGTTTTATCAGACTCGCTCAACTTATAATGACTTGTTTTTATATGATTTGAATAATGAAGAAGAATTTCGAATCACAAAACAAATGAGAGCAAAAAATCCGGATTGGAGCAGTGATGGCAGCAAATTGACTTTTGTAACGGAAACAAATGGATTGAATCAATTATTCATAATGGATGTAGATACCAATTTTCATCTTGATACATGGATGATACATTCCATTGATATAGAAACCGGTTCTTTATTAAAAAATTTAAAATATTCAAAAAATATAAGACCGGTTTATGTAAGAAGTAGTAATTTAGATCAAGTTCTGTCATTTGGAAACGGCAGACAAATTTATCACCCCCGCTGGTCACCTGATGATTCAAAATTAATATTTGATACAGCAGTGGACTACGGGAGGAACATTGCCGAATATGATATAAAAAAGAAAAATTATTCGATTTTACTTTCCGGAAAAGAAGAACTGCGTTATCCAATTTATCATCCCACTGAAAATGCAATCTATTATTCTTCTGCAAAATCAGGAATTTACAATATATACAAAACAAACCTGGATAATAATGAAACAACTATTTTAACAAATGTAACGGGTGGGGCGTTAATGCCTTCAATCAATAAGAATAGTGAAATTGTTTACTCTGCTTATGACAGCTTGGGATTTCATATTTATACCATTCAAAATCATATTAAAATTGATCTGGGAAATACCATTTATGAACAAAATTACCTGGCGACAATACCGGACAAAAATTTTGACGATTCAAAAATTATTGATCGAGAGATAAAAGATTATAAACAATCCTTTACCGGGGTAAAAATTTTACCGCGAATATTAGTGGACTATAAAACTATTAAACCAGGATTTTATTTATACTCCACAGATGTGCTTAATAAAATGAACTTGCTCGGTGGTGCGGCAGTTAATAGCGATTGGGATTATGATTTATTTGGTATGTTTGAATATAATGAGTTCATGCCAACTTTGTTTTTAGAAGCTTACAATATGTCATCAAATATTTCAGATACGGTGTTGGTTAAAGGCGGACCAAATAATTATGAAATATTAGATCGTGATGTAAACTTTGATTTAACTGAAATTCAGTTTGGAATTAGTGGTTCTGTTCTAGATTTAATGCATGTGAGATTAGCATATATAATAAGCTTTTACAATGCCAGGCTAAAGTGGTTTGACACATTTTATAATCAAATATTTACATTTCATTACAGGTACTTTAATGGGCGGGCATTACAGCTAAGTTTATCAAGTGATCAAATCAAACGGACCCGGCATTCAGCAATTAATCCAACTTCAGGACGCTATTTATTTTTCCGATATGCTTATGAGGAAAATGATTTTTTGCAAGCATTTGAATATGCACCCTTAGGAATAGAAGAAATATTCAAAAGATTCAATTTTCATAAAATTGAAATGGATTGGGAAGAATATATTGAAAATCCAGTATTTTCCAATCATGCATTATCATTGAGATTACGAGCAGGGTATATTGATAGAAAAGTAGATGATTTTTTCCATCTTTTTACAGGTGGTTTATTAGGAATGAAGGGTTATTCTTACTTTAGCATCGAAGGTACCAAAAAACTTATTGGATCGGCTACATATAGATTTCCGCTATTTAATGATATCGATTGGAAAATATTTAATATATATTTTAATAAATTATATTTTGGTGTTTATTTTGATTTTGGAAATGCCTGGGTGAATGATGAAATAGATTTTTCTGATTTTAAAAAGGATATTGGTTTTCAGTTAAGATTGGAAACATTTTCAAATTACCTGTTTCCAACAAGATTTTTTTTAGAAGCGGCATATCCGCTTAATGAAGTTACCAATCAAGATGTAGTGTACCAGAAAAATTGGCGTTATTATTTTGGTGTTTTATTTGAGTTTGATTTAAGAGAACGATTTGGGAAAATGTTAAGAGCATTTTAAGGATGAGAAAGCAGGGGATTAAATGAAAAACATCATTTTTATGGTTATTATCTTTTCAATTCAGTTATTAAATGCTAATGACATTATTATTAAAAATAATTTTGAAAAAAGAAATTTGATAGAAGAATCGTTTACTAAGGTTGATTCACTGCAATATGCAGAGAAAGAAAAAATCTCAGGATTTCGAGCAGCCCTATATTCAGCAGTGATTCCAGGAGCCGGGCAGTTTTATGCAGAATCCTATTGGCGGGCTGCAATTTATGCTACGTTAGAAGTCGCTGTCTGGACTACATATATTGTTTATAACTCAAAAGGGTCTGATAAAGATAAACAAATGCGCAATTTTGGTGATGACCATTGGAGTGAACAAAAATATTGGTCCAAAATTTATTATGAATCCCGACAAGCAAAATTGAATAATATAGATGGATTTGCTGATTTACCTAATTATCAATATGATATGGGGACAAATTATTTGATCGAATACAATTCTAATGTGATAAATGAATTAAGAAAATATGAAGGAAAATTAGATTATTCACATTCACTTCCTTCGACTCATACTCAGCAATACTATGAAATGATTTATAAATATCCTGAACAATTTGCTAATGGATGGTCTGATGCAATTTTAAATTATAAATATGCCCCCAATGCTTCTGATTTGCCATCCACTGCAATTAATTATCGCTATTTAAGAAATCTATCAGAAGAATATTATGATGTAGCAACCGCTGCGTCTATGACAGCTTTGATTAATCATGTAATTAGCGCGCTTGATGCAGCATTAGCAGCTAAAAGTTATAATCGTTCTTTGGATATGAAATTTACTGTAAAGGACAAATATTTACCCTTTGAAAAAGTAAGAATGTATGGTCTTCAATTAACCTGGTAGAAAAATGAAAAAATATTTTATATTATTAATATTAATTTTATCAGTAAATCTATTCGCACAAGAAAACTCATTATTCGAATTTAGAAATAAATCTTTATATCAAAACAAATTATTAAATCAGTTTAACATTAATAAAACTCCCGAATTACAATTTGAAGAGCAACAACGTGAAACTAAATCTGTTGGCAAAGCATTCTTTTATAGTTTGTTGTTACCTGGTTTAGGAGAGGCTTATGTTGGCAGCAAGACATATACAAAAATTTTCTTGTCTCTTGAAGTGATAGGTTGGGGATTTTTGTTAGGTAACTATCAGCACGTATCCTGGCTTGAGAAAGATTATAAAAATTTTGCTTATCAACATGCAAATATTAACAAAGATTCAAAAGATGGCCAGTATTGGATTGATATAGGTAAATATGATAATATTTATGACTATAATGAACAGAGAAGAAGAGATAGAGATGTAAATGCTATATATGATGAAAATGCAATTTTTTACTGGCGCTGGGACTCCAATACTAATCGACTGGATTATGATGGTAAAAGAATTCATGCAAAAGTTTTGGAAAATGATGATGTTTATTACATCGGTGCTATAGTATTAAACCATATTGTCTCTGCCATAAATGCTTTAAGATTGGCAAAAGCATATAATCGCAATTTAAAAGATAGTGGATGGATTATGGGAGTCAAATTTGATAAGTATAAAAATAGTCTTTCACTATCATTTAATCAAAGTTTCTAATAAACCAACTGTTACATTCTTTCCTGATTTTTTACTTTTAAATGAAAAAAATATTAATTACCGGAATTAGTGGATTTATTGGCCATTATCTTCATAAATACAGACCAAATGATGTTCTGTTAACCGGAACCTATTTCTTAAACAAGCCTGAAATAAATGGAGTAGATTTAGTTAAATTAGACTTAACAAAAATTGATGAATTTATAAATAAGTCAGCTAAATTTGATATAATAATTCATTGTGCTGCAGAAGCAAATTTGGGTGAGTGCGAAAAACATCCTGATGAAGCAATAGTGTTAAATACACAAGCCACTGAAAAACTTGCCCAATGGAGTGCAATTCAGAAAAGTAAATTTATTTTTTTATCAACAGATATTGTTTTTGAAGGTGTAAAAGGAGACTATTCTGAAAATGAAACTCCTGATCCAATAAATGTATATGGAAAAACGAAATTGGAAGCGGAAGAGAGAATTATAAATATTCATGACAATGCGGTGATTGTACGCTTGGCTTTATGCCTTGGCAAAGGATTAGGAAACACAATTAGTTTTATCGATTGGTTTGAAAACAAATTGGAAAACAATAACGAAATTCCATTATATTTTGATGAAATTAGAACGCCTGTATCAACAATATTTGCGGCAAGTGCAATTTGGGATTTTGTAAGTAATGATTTTATTGGAATTGTTCATTTGACTGGAAAAGAAAAAATAAATCGTTATGATCTGGGATTAAAAATATTAGATCACCTTAAGTCAGACAAAAAATTTTTATTGAAAAAAAAGTCATCACAAAATGCAGTATACCCGCGACCAAAGGATGTTTCAATGAATTCCAATGTACTGGATAAAGTTCTAAATACAACACGAGAAGATTTATCTACTTTCATAAAGAATATATTATGAATGCCAGAGAAGCATCATATCAGATTATATTGAAATTTGAAGAATCTAATAATAGGCTTGAAGATTTAATTAATAACGTTTTTTTTCGGGGTACTTTTAGTCCAAAAGAAAAGAAATCCATTTATAATTTATCTTCAGGTGTAATCCGTCATCTCTCTTTAATTGACTGGAAAATCGGATTATTATTTAAGGGTAACTATAAAAAATCACTAAACAAATTTAAGGTAATTGTCAGGCTTGCAATCTATGAGATTGACTTTCTTGATTTCATTCCAACGTTTGCGACAGTAAATGAGTATGTGAATTTGGCTAAATCCAAATTGGATAAACGCAGCAGTGCAGTGGTTAATGGAATTCTCAGAACCTATTTAAGGGAAAGAGGAAAGTTTAATCCTGAAAAAAAATTTAAATTTAAAAAAACTCAGCTATCGGTAAAATATTCAATTCCGGAATGGATGATAGAAAGTTGGATTGAGTTACTCGGTGAAATAGAGACTGAAGCACTTTGCCAGTCTTTTAATAATCGTCCGGATTTTGATGTTCGAATCAATACGAAGAAAATAAAAGTGCAAGAGTTTAAGGAAATTTTAAATAATAACCAGGTTACTTATAATAATTCTGAATTCTTCCCATTAATAGTAAAGATTATCGATGTACAAAAATTGATTCAACTTGGACTATTTGATAGTGGATATTGTAGTGTTCAGGATGAAAGTGCATATTTAAGTACTGAATTATTAGATCAAAAAAAAGGAGATTGGATTTTAGACGCCTGCGCTGCGCCCGGTGGTAAATTTACTGGTATATTAGAAAAAGATATTGAAAATGTAACACTCGTGGGAAATGAGATTAATAATAAGAGATTATCCATAATTAAAAAAAATAGTACAAGATTGGGTTTCGATAAAATTCTCCTTCTGCAATCAGATGCCATTAAGCCAGCATTGAAAAAGAAATTTGATAAAATTTTAATAGATGCACCCTGCAGTGGATTGGGTACGATTCAAAAGAACCCTGATATAAAATGGAGACGGAATCAGAAAGAAATTGAAGAATTTCAAAATTTACAACTGCGATTATTAAATTCATTAAGTAAATTTGTGAAACCAAATGGATTTTTAATATACAGTACTTGTACGATTAATCGTGAGGAAAATGAAGATGTAATCGAAGAATTTCTAATTAAAAATAAATCGTTTTCTTTAGTCCCACCAAAAAATTCTCTAAAAAAATTTACAGTAAACAAAAACTTTTTACGTACTTTTCCGCATATACATAAAATGGATGGAAGTTTTGCAGCGATATTAAAACGTGAAAAATAGAATCATACAAATAAGGACAAATTATATTTGCCTGCAAGATTTAATTTAATTAAATTTTATGGCTATTATAACAATTGGTATCAGATTGAACTATGCTTGAAGATTTAACCCAGAAACTGGAAGGTATATTTAAAAAATTAAAGGGGCACGGTAAGCTTTCCCCGCAAAATATTGCGGATTCCATGAAAGAAATCCGTCGGGCACTTCTTGAAGCAGATGTTAATTATAAAGTTGTAAAAGATTTCATAAGTGCTATACAGGAAAGAGCAGTAGGACAGGAAGTATTAAACAGTGTCACTCCTGGCCAAATGATCGTTAAAATAGTTCATGATGAACTTGTAGGGCTTTTGGGGCAAACTACCGTACAGATTAAAACTGCCGGTATTCCACCTACAATTGTTATGTTGGCTGGGTTACAAGGTTGTGGAAAGACAACATTTGCAGGTAAACTTGCTAATTATTTTCGAACAAAAGGCAGCCATCCTATGTTAGTTGCAGCTGATGTATATCGTCCGGCTG
>DAOWAQ010000309.1 GCA_030634505.1 Calditrichia bacterium | reverse complement strand
TAATACCAAAGCAAAAAATAAAGAATGGAAGAAACCTCTATGTCCAAAGTCATGCCAATAAGGAATATTAAACAAAAAGGTTATTGAATCAGCATCTGGTAATACTGGCAACAATATGGCAAAAAACCAGAATTTTTTCGGTTGATTTTTTAAAGAAAATATTTTTCCACCACTCAAACCAACAACTGCATGCGTAAAAATGGTAGGCATTTTATGAATCCTCTTCAGTTGAATTTATTTAAATACAAAAATAATCCTGAAAATATTTCATATGGTTTTATTATTCTTTTAAAGGCTGGGGCTAAGAAATATTGACGTAATTGGGAATATTAGTTATCAAATCCTAATGCGAATAACAAAGCTGTTTTTATTTTTGACATTTTATCTACTGAAAGTCTTGTAATATAAGAACCGATTTTTGATTTTGAAACAGTTTGAATGTGGTCAAAGTTTATGGCGCAAACAGTTTTCATTCCGGCATTTTCATCCAAAATCACTTCTGACGGAATGGCTCTCACTGTAGTTGTAATTGGAGCAATCGTTACTTCACCAAGAAATTGCAAGGCAGAGGTTCTGGTTAAAATTAACACCGGGCGTTGTTTATCCGGAGCTTTAAATTTATACCACCTTATTTCTCCTCTTTCCATTTATACCCACTCCCGTTCATTTTCCCAGACATCAAATTCATCTTTTTTTACCGGTTTTTTTAAATAGCCCTGTCTTTGTTGCTCTTCCATTTCCTCCATCTTTAAATCTATCAGAGATTTATGCAAAGATTTTCTAATAAATGCTGACCGTGTAGTTTTCATTTTTTTAATAGCTTTATCAACATTGTCTAATAAATTTTCATCAAGGGTCATTTGAATGGTTTTCATGTTTATTTCTATCCCTATTTTTATCCATATATTAATGTGGGTAATATACACTGTTTTCATTCAAAATCAAACACTTTTTCTGAAAATGCAATTTTATCAATATGACCAAATATCATTGCCAATATGATACAGAAAAAAATATTTCTCATTTCTTACCTTGTATATAGAAATAGCCCTGACAAAAAAAATATTCATAGATTAAATTAATTTCTAATATTTTCTTTAATGTTTTCATTTTTTTCATTAAGATTTATTAAGTTATTGTAAGCCAAGCATCCTTGTTTGTTCTATTGATTAAACAAGTTTATAATTTTCGATTGAATTAAAAATCCATCCGGATGCACAATCGAGATTGACATACATAACATTTTATTAAGGAAAAAGATGAACAGACAAAAGCAATTAGATGATGTTAGGAAAACTTCTACCTGGGATATTATTATTATTGGAGGTGGAGCAACCGGTTTGGGTATTGCCGTTGATTCGGTTACAAGAGGTTACAAAACCATGTTATTGGAAAAAGGTGATTTTGCACAAGGTACCTCCAGCCGTAGTACCAAATTAGTGCATGGTGGTGTGCGTTATCTACAACAGGGTAACATATCACTTGTTTTGGAAGCATTAAAGGAGCGTGGCTTGCTCATAAAAAATGCTCCTCATTTAGTGAAGAACTTATCCTTTGTGGTTCCAAATTACGACTGGTGGGAAGGACCATTTTATGGTATTGGAATGAAATTATACGACATGCTGGCTGGTGATTTGGGCATTGCACCTTCCAAGTGGTTATCTAAAGAAGAAACGATTCAGCGTATTCCAACAGTTGAGCCCGAAGGACTTAGAGGTGGTGTGGTATATTTTGACGGTCAGTTCGATGATGCTCGATTAGCTATTACTCTGGCTCAAACAGCTATCGACCAGGGAGCGACGGTTATTAACTATTGCCCTGTTATAAATCTCACTAAAGAAAAAGGAATTACAACAGGTGTGATTACCAAAGATATTGAATCAGGAGAAGAATTTGAATTGCGATCGAAAGTAGTCATCAATGCCGCCGGAATATTCACAGATGAAATTCGAAAAATGGATGATAAAAAATCTAATCCTATAACGGTTCCCAGTCAGGGTGTGCATATCGTTCTTAATAAATCATTTTTACCCGGAAACAGCGCTATCATGGTGCCACATACCGATGACGGCCGGGTGCTATTTGCAGTCCCCTGGCATAATTGTGTGATTGTAGGTACTACCGATACACCAATAAAAGATGTGTCAGTAGAACCTGTTCCATTGGAAGAAGAAATAGAATTTTTAATAACCCATGCTGCAAGATATTTAACAAAGGATCCTGTTCCTGAAGATATATTAAGCGTATTTGCCGGAATCAGACCATTAGTTAAATCATCTGATGATTCAGATACTGCCGCCTTATCACGAGACCATTCAATATTTATTTCACGGTCAGGTTTGCTGACAATTGCCGGTGGTAAATGGACAACCTATCGTAAAATGGCAGAAGATGCAGTCAATGAAGCGACCACCCTTGGAGGATTACCTTCCCAATCTTGCATTACTGAGGGATTGAATTTGCATGGATTTAAGAGTGTCACAGACCCTGAGAATCATTTACATATCTATGGAACCGATAAATCAAAAATCGATGAGATAATTAAAGAAGAATCTGAATACGCTGAGAAACTTCATAAAGAATTACCTTATATTAAAGCAGAAATAATTTGGTCAGTTAGGAATGAAATGGCTCGAACATTAATCGATGTGCTTTCTCGCCGCACACGAGCATTAATCTTAAATGCAAAAGCTTGTTTAGAAGTAGCTCCTGAGGTAGTAAAAATCATGTCTCAAGAATTAAATAAAAATACTGATTGGGAAAAAGAACAATTGAAACAGTTTAATACTATTGCTTTAAATTATTTGCCAATTAATCAATAATTAAAATGCCGGATTTGTTCACCACGTTCCCCGATCTCAGTCATGGCTTCAATGCCAATTTTTAAATGTAAATCCGCAAATTTTTGCGTTACTTTTCTATCCGATTCCTCTGTTTTAACACCTTCAGGAATCATAGGTAAATCCGATACAAGCAGCAGTGCACCGCGTGAAATTTCATTGGCATGTCCGACGATAAAAACTGTTGCAGTTTCCATATCAATAGCAATCGCAGAAAGTCGTTGTAAGTACTTTTTAAAATCCTCATCCCATTCCCATACCCTGCGGTTTGTCGTATAAATTACACCGGTACGATAGTCATGTCCATGGTTACAAATTTTATCAGATACAAATTTATGTAGTTTAAAAGAAGGAAGAGCAGGTACTTCTTTCGCCATATAATCATTACTCGTACCTTCACCGCGTATCGCAGCTATTGGTAAAATAAAATGACCTATTTCTGTTTGTTGTTTTAACCCACCACATTTTCCTAAAAACAATACCCCTTTCGGATTTCTTGCCACTAACAAATCCATTATTGTCGCAGCGTTCGCCGAACCCATTCCAAAGTTAATAATAGAAAGCCCTTTGGAATTGGTGGCAGTCTGCATTGTCAAACCTTCACCCTTAATGTCACAGTTATACTTTTCTGCGAACTTCTCCAC
>DAOWAQ010000068.1 GCA_030634505.1 Calditrichia bacterium | reverse complement strand
TTCCCATTGTTTTAAACTTGATTACAAGACGACATTAATTTCCCCTTAAAAAAGGGGATTAAGGGGTTGTAAATTTGACATCCCCCTAACCCACTTTCAAAGGGGGAATTTAATTAATACTCAAAATAAAATTAGGTTAATATAAAATGGTTATTTTTTATTTTTATATAATACAAACCTTTGTTGATACAAATGTTTAATAAATTGTGATATACGTTCGTAAACAGGTTGAACTTTTTCACCATATTTTTTTTCTAAAACATTTGCAATTTCATATATATTTTTTTCACCGTCTATTTGTTGCCAAACATAGCTTCCAAATTCATCTAGGTTTACATTGAAATTTTGTTTTTTAAAGTAGGGTAACAAATTTTTCTTTAAAAATGCATTATCAAATTTTGGTCTTTCAACAACTACTTTATTTGTTTCTTCAGATAAAGTCCAGTTAAAATTTCTAACAGGTACAAATTCCAGAAAGTTTTCTTGTTTTTTGTTTGATTTCATATTTAATGTAAATCCTATAAATAAGATAATTAATGAATTCCCCCATTTCCCGAATGGATTTTTGGAGGCTGGGAGAGAGGTATGTGTTTTGAGTTCATTAAAAGATTACAACCCCTTAATCCCCTTTTCTAAGGGGAAATCAACGACAATATTTTAATAAAAAAAGGGAAGATAAAATCTTCCCTTTTAAGGTTTATTCTTTAAATGATCTATTTAATGGTATTTTTACAAGCATGTAAACTAAACCAATAAATACAAGTAACCCCAAGATTGTATTTGGTTGGATGAACGCCCAATTCGAAAGTGAAAATGTGCTATCAGTCAGATTCATTCCTAACACGAGAAATGCCAAAACTACAGCCATGAGCGCTTCGCCTGCTATTAGGCCGGATGAAATCAAGATACCTGTATTTTCGGCTTTGGTTTTTTGATCATTGGTTGCATTTCGTTTTTCCATTCTTTTCTCAAGTAGCCATTTAATAATGCCGCCTACAAAAATAGCTGAAGTGGAATGAAAAGGTAAATACATTCCAACCGCAATCAACATTGGTGAAGGCGATTTGATTAAAATTAATCCAAATGCTAAAAACATACCGGATATGACAAGAGGCCATGCCATTTCTCCACCAACAATACCTTTTGCCATCAAAGCCATTAAACCGGCTTGAGGGGCAGGTAATGCTTCACTACCAATTTCGTATACTTGATCCATGGCAATCAAGGGTACCATTAATACAAAAGCAGCAACAATGACACCAATAATTTCACCAATCTGCATTTTCCAGGGAGTACCACCCAAAATATGACCTACTTTTAAATCCTGCATCATATCACCGGCAATACCAGCTGCGCAGCAAACTACACCCGCAACACCCAGAACAGCCATTACGCCACTTTTTCCTGTTATACCTATAGCAACCATTAATAAAGCGGCAATGAGTAAAGAGGACAGGGTTAAGCCGCTAATTGGGTTATTAGAACTTCCGACCAATCCGACTAAATATCCGGCAACTGCAGCAAACAGGAATCCTAATATGATCATTACAACAGTGAGTAATATTGATCCGCCGAAAGAGCCGCTAAAATAATTGTAAAGAAAAAATGTTGGAACAGCCATGAGTAAAATAGCAGTGATTACTTTTTTGAAATCCAGATCCAATTCTAAACGGTTTGTTTTTATAGAGTCAGATTTTGTTGCAGATATATCCTTGAATGCTTTGCCTATTCCGCTGGTTAATGCTGATCGTAAATTATAAAGCGTATAAAATGCTGCCACAATCATTGTACCGACGGCAAGTGGTCTGACTTGTTTTTTCCAAACCTCGAGATTTATGTCTATCCAACTACTTCCGGTTAAAGTTAAATCTGCCAATGCAGGATTCAAAAATAAAAAGCCTGGTACAAGGAACAACCAACCCATAACAGCGCCGGCAAATAAAACCGCTGAGACACGTAAACCGACAATAAATCCAACACCTGCTAATGCTGGGGAGGCAGCGGGTGTTTCAAATAGAAATCCTCCTCCATATTCAATATTGTTTCCCAATATATCTATTTTTGAACTTGCCATTGCATAAAATTCACGGGTAAAATCCCTGACTATGTGAATACCATTTTCATTTTTAAGCAATTCCCACAGTCCTGCCAACCCCATACTTGCAAACACATAAGATGCACCTGTTTGTCCACCTTGTCCTGCTTTAACAATTTCAGCAGCTGCAACACTTTCAGGAAAAGGCAGATCTGCTTCTTCCACAAGAGATCTTCTTAATATTATCACGAATAAAACACCGAGCACACCTCCGATAAGCATAATCAGTGTGCTTTCCCAATAATGTAGTTCTTCCCAAACGCCACTGATTACAAAAGCCGGAATTGTGAAAATTGCTCCAGCAATCAAAGCTTCACCAACAGAAGCTGTTGTTCGTGCAATATTTTCCTCAAGTATAGTGCCTTTCAATACTCTTAATGCAGCCATTGCGACTACAGCTGCGGGAAAAGTAGCGGCAACTGTTAATCCGGCTTTCATCCCAAGATAAGCATTTGCAGCACCTAGAATTATTGCCATCATTACACCAAGAACTACAGCTTTAACTGTAAGTTCAGCCAAATCAGAGTCAGCCGGAACAAATGGTTTAAAATCAGCCTTTGCCATATACACTCCTAAATTTCATTGTTTTTAGTTTGCCGGTGAGTTAATGTAAAGTATTGCAATTCATTCTGACAAATATTCTTTAGAATTGCATATACCGATCAACATAATAACAATACGCATCATAATCGGTATAACTTTGAAAGTACCTTTTAGCCTGTAAAAAGTCAAGAAGAATTTCATAATTGATATCTGTTTTTATTTAAATTCATCTTAAAACTTGTTGCTTTGGCAATTTGCAATAAAATGAAAGTTTCCTTAATTTTACAGCGTTTTTAAGGGTATAGCGGTGGCGATTAATGAGATATAGTCTTGTTATTGAATATGATGGTACAGAGTACTCAGGATGGCAAATTCAAAAATCGCAAAAGACAATTCAGGGTGAAATAGAAAAAGCATTAAAAGTCATACTTAAAAATGAAATTGGTACTGTCGGAGCAGGAAGAACTGATAGCGGTGTGCATGCAAGGGGGCAGGTAGCGCACTTCGAATATAATCTGGAATTAAACATTGAGCAATTTAAGAGATCTTTAAACGGACTTTTACCTGTTGATATTCGCATTAAAGGGTGCAAATTAGAATCAAATGATTTCCATGCCAGATATAGTGCAAAGGAAAGAAAATATACTTATTACATTTCAAAAAAACCAACTGCCATTTATAGATTGTATTCCTGGCAATTAAATTATAGTCTCGACATAAATAAAATGGAAAAAGCAGCAAAAAAAATACTCGGTAAACATAATTTTAAAAGTTTCTGTCGCAATATTTCCGATGTATCCCATCATTTTTGTAGTGTAAAAAATATAAAATGGATTGATAAAGATTCTGTACTAAAATTTGAAATTTCTGCTGATAGATTTCTGCATGGAATGGTGAGAGCATTGGTTGGTACTTTTGTGGATATTGGTAAGGGACAGATAACTATTAATGATTTTATTGAAATTTTGGATGCTCAAGACAGAACTAAAGCGAGTCAGGCTGCTCCAGCGAGAGGTTTGTTTTTAGAAAACGTTTGTTACTAATATATATTAAAGGATAAATCAATGAAATTTTTTATAGATACAGCAAATATTGAAGAAATAAAAGAAGCGGTAAGTATTGGAATTTTGGATGGTGTAACCACCAATCCAACTCTTATCTCTAGAGAAAATGAAGATCCAAAAAAATTATTTAAAAAAATTAGCGAAATTGTTGAGGGTCCTATTGCAGCGGAAGTGATATCCTTAAAATGGGAAGGTATAGTTGAAGAAGGTAAGGAATTAGCTAAAATACATGAAAATATTGTAATTAAAATTCCGATTACGAAGGATGGATTAAAAGCAGTAAAAGCTCTGAGCGCTTTGAATATCAGAACAATGGTTACTCTGATTTTTACTCCGGTACAAGCGTTACTTGCAGCAAGAGCAGGTGCGGATTTTATAACTCCCTTTGTGGGAAGACTTGATGATATCGCTTCTCCGGGAATGGATTTAATTGCAAATATTTTACAGATCTATCAAAATTATAACATAACTACCGAGGTGATTGTTGCCAGTATCCGTAATCCGATTCATGTTCTCGATGCAGCAATGATTGGCGCCCATATTGCGACTATTCCCTTGAAAATAATTGAGCAATTGGTTAAACACCCGCTAACTGATAAAGGGATTGAAAGTTTTTTAAAGGATTGGGAAAAAGTAAAAAAAGCTAAATAACAATCGGAGAAATTCGAAATTGAAACAATATATTAAGTCTTTATTGCTGATTTTTTTTGGTATTACCATTGGTATCATTTTGTATTTTCAACTTAGTGAAACAAATAATTCTCAAAAAAATATAGTCGATTCATTATTTGTTTCGGAAGCACATGCTCAAAATGAAAATTTATCAACTGCAAATGAAGCGATAAGCAATTCAAGAAGAAACATAATTACTGAAGCCGTAGAGAAAATTAGTCCGGCAATTGTCAGCGTGAATGTTTTAGCAGTTAGAGAATACAGAACAAGAAGTCCATTTCGATCCAGAGATCCTATATTAAGGGAATTTTTTCCCGAATTATTTAAAGATAGAACCTACCAACAGGAAATTCAAAATATGGGCTCAGGATTTATTATTTCTGAAGATGGTTATATTCTTACAAATGATCATGTCGTCCAGGACGCTAAAAAGATTGTGATCACTATGCCTGGCGGAAAGAAAGCTGATGCAGAATTGATTGGCCATGATCCTACCTCTGATATTGCTTTATTAAAAATGGATATGAACAATCTTGAGTATATTGAACTTGGAAATTCTGATGACGTGGTAATTGGTGAGTGGGCAATTGCTGCAGGGAATCCTTTCGGATTGTTTGAAATGTATAATAATCCAACTGTGACTGTTGGTGTAATCAGCGCAATTGACAGAGATTTTGGAGACCTCGGAGAAGGCAGAATATATCAGGATATGCTGCAAACTGACGCATCCATTAATCATGGAAATAGCGGTGGACCTCTGTGTAATGCTTTAGGTGAAGCAATCGGAATGAATACTTTTATTTATACAGGAAGTATACGCAGCGAAGGGTCAGTCGGAATAGGATTTGCCATTCCAATTAACCGTATAAAAAAGATTCTCGATCATTTAAAAAAATATCATAAGGTTGACAGAGATTTTTGGGTTGGTTTAGTAGTCCAAAATTTAAGTGGCATTGTAGCAAAAAAAATTGGATATAATTCTACTAAAGGTGTATTGATAACATCTATTGATAGAGGATGTCCTGCCGAAAAATCTGGTATTGAATTAGGTGATATAATTCTCAAAATTGATAACAATGTTATTTCAAATGATGATGATGTTTTTGATGTTTTCTATGGTTCTGATTTAAAAGTTGATGATAAAATAGATATTCTTGTATGGCGAGAGGGTGAAGAAATTAAAGTGACTATGGAATTAACCAGCATTCGGAACAATTAAAATGATAGACAGATATACACTTCCTGAAATTGGAAAAATATGGAGCGATGAAAATCGTTTTTCTATTTGGCTAAAAATTGAAATATTGGCGTCAAGGGCACAGGCAAATCTTGGAATTATTCCTGAATCTGCAATAAAAAATATAGAAGAAAAATCTTCATTTGATGTTGATAGGATTTTAGAAATTGAAGAAGAAGTAAAACACGATGTTATCGCATTTTTAACCAATGTTGCTGAATATGTTGGTGAAGATTCACGCTATATACATTATGGGATGACTTCTTCCGATGTATTGGACACTTGTTTATCTGTGCAAATGGTTGATGCCGGGAATTTAATTAAAAGTGCTTTAGAAGAACTTATAAAGGTTGTGAAAAGTCGTTCTTCCGAAACAAAAAATTTTGTTATGATAGGCAGGTCACATGGGGTACATGCGGAACCAATTACTTTCGGATTAAAACTTGCGGTATGGTATGATGAATTAATTCGTCAGTTATCAAGATTAAACGATGCAATTGAAAGTGTTTGTGTGGGGCAAATTTCAGGCGCAGTTGGTACTTATGACCATTTGAGTCCGGAAGTTGAAAAATATGTATGTGAACAGTTAGGTTTAAAACCGGCAAACATTTCTACTCAAATAATACAGAGAGATAATCATTCCCATTATATGAATACTTTATCACTAATCGGCGCTACTCTTGAAAAAATTGCTGTAGAAATAAGACATTTACAGCGAACGGAAGTGTTGGAAGCGGAAGAATATTTTTCTAAGGGGCAAAAAGGTTCTTCTGCAATGCCGCACAAAAAAAATCCGATTATTTGTGAAAGAATTTCAGGTATGGCAAGATTGTTAAGAGGCAATGCACATGTTGCGATGGAAAATGTAGCTTTATGGCATGAGCGGGATATTTCTCATTCATCGGTAGAAAGAGTAATCATTCCGGATAGTACAATGATTCTTTACTATATGTTACGAAAGTCCATTGATTTAATTAAAAACCTCGTTATCCATCCGGAAAAGATGAAAGAAAACCTGGAATTGACAAACGGCTTAATCTATTCACAAGCAATTTTATTGTCACTTACAAAAAAGGGTGTATCCAGAGAAGAAGCATATCGATTAGTTCAAAGGAATGCAATGCGAGTTTGGGAAGAAAAAATTAAATTTGAAACTGCTTTAGGTGAAGATGAACAAATAATAAATTATTTATCAGTTGAAGAAATTAGACAAATATGTACTATAGAAAACAGATTGAAAAATTCAGAATATATTTTCGATAAACTTGGTATTAACTAACCTGGAGGCATGATTTGGAGGCCAGATCGCTTTTAAAAGAAGGATCAGGAAAAAAAATATTTGAAGATGAATCAGGGGATTATGTTATAATTGAATTTAATGATTATATTGTTTATAAAAAATCAAATTCCAAGACAAAAATTAAAAATAAAGGCAGTATTAATGCATCAATTTCAGTAAATTTGTTTAAATATTTAAACAGTTACAATATTCAAAATCATTTTATCAAGAAGATTGAAGATAAAGAAATTAAAGTTAAAAATCTTGAAATGATACCTGTAGAAATATTTATTAGAAACTATGCTACAGGTAAATTTTGTAAGCAATATGGTTTTAAAGAAGGACAAAGTTTAGTTTCACCTGTAATTGAGTTTTATTTAAAAGATGAAAAATTAAAGAAGCCTCAAATGTGTGAATCGTTAATTTATGCGATGGAATTGGCATCAAAAGAAGAAGTATTATCAATTAGAAAATTAGCTTGTAAAACAAATGCTATTTTGAAAACTTTTTTCGGACGGCGAAACTTGAACTTGGTTGATATACAATTGGAATTTGGAAGGGTAAATGATCAAATATTTTTGGGTGATGAAATTTCTTTAGAAACATGTACTCTTTGGGAATCAGGAGATCATCAAAAGATCGTTCAAAATAATAATAAAGATCATAGTGCAATATATAAAATGCTTTATGAGAGAATAATCGGAGAAAATTAATAAAATGATTGCAAAAGATGGTTTAATAATAATACTTATTACAAGTGCGATTTTCGCTATACTTCTGTTAATCACATATTTTTTTCCTTTTTTACTATTTAAAATAATTTCAGCTTTGGTCGGAATAGTTTTCATTTTCAACTTCTTCTTTTTCCGTGATCCTGACAGAAATATTCCGTTGGGGGAGGATTTAATTTTATCACCTGCAGATGGGACAGTCATCAAAATAATTGAAGTTGAAGAACCTTACTATTTTAAAGCAAAAGTAAAGCGGGTTAGTATTTTCCTATCTGTATTCAATGTACATGTCAACAGGATACCAGTTACAGGAGAAGCAGAATTAGTCAAATATATTCCGGGGAAATTCTTAATTGCATTTGATCACAAAGCATCAGAAGATAATGAACAATCGATTATTGGTATTAAGCACAAAAAAGGTAAATTGCTTTTTAAACAAATAGCAGGAATTATTGCACGTCGAATTATATATCATATAGATGAAGGTGATTCAGTTACAGCTGGTGATAGATTCGGAATGATCAGATATGGATCTAGAGTGGATATGTTTTTTCCGGAAAATGTTGAGATTAAAGTTAAGTTAGATGATAAAGTTTACGGAGGAGAAACCATTATCGGAGAATTTAAATAACTATGAAAGTTCCTCGATCTATAGTCCCAAGTTTTTTTACAGTCGGAAACATGTTTTGTGGTTTCTTTTCTGTAACTTCTGCGTTAAATCAAAATTATGAACTTGCTGCATGGTTGATTTTTGCCGCTGCTATTCTAGACACCATGGATGGTAAAATTGCACGATTTACAGATAGCTCAAGCAAATTCGGTGTAGAATATGATTCTCTTGCTGATGTGATATCATTTGGTTTTGCTCCTTCATTTTTAATCTATACGATATATTTAAATGAATTAAATACTATTGGATTGTTGATTAGTTTTACACCACTTTTATTTGGCAGTATTCGATTAGCTCGCTTCAACAGTCAGCTTAAAGGATATGATAAAACTCACTTTACTGGTTTGCCAATTCCGGTTGCTGCAT
>DAOWAQ010000080.1 GCA_030634505.1 Calditrichia bacterium | reverse complement strand
TTGGCTTTGATATAAATTTTTCGTATTATTAATCTTTACCTATCCAAGACAATACAATCAAAAAATAAATTTATTTTATTATGACTGAAAAGTATATTATTTCGCATGATTTAGGTACGAGCTCCGATAAGGCGATATTGGTTACTGTCTTCGGAAAAATTATTGATTCTGCCAAGCAAGATTATCCTTTGTATCACCCTCAACCTGGTTTTGCTGAACAGGATCCAATGGATTTGTGGAAAGCTGTTTGTTCAACAACCAGGGAAGTCATCTCTAAAACGGAAGTAAATGTAGCTGATATTGTCGGGATAACATTTTCTTCACAAATGCAGGGATTAATTCCTGTCACTAAAGAGGGCAAACCATTGACTCCCAGCATGACCTGGTTAGATGGCAGAGCCGCAGACATCATCAGAGAAGAATTGTGGACTCAACCTCGAATAATGGGTTATAACATTTTACGTTTACGAAAATTTATTAAAATAACCGGCGGCTCACCCGGACAAGCAGGAAAAGACCAGATTGGTAAACTGTTATGGCTTAAAAAATACAAATCTGAAGTATTCAATGAAACATATAAATTTATAGATATTAAAGATTTTATTATATTTAAATTAACCGGACAATTTATAACTTCGGCAGATGTAGGTGTAATTTGGTGGTTGTTGGATACCAGGAAAAATCTAAATCAATGGCATCCGGGCTTATGTAAGCTTGCGGGAATCACACCAAATAGGTTGTCAGAAGTAAAAGAAAGTGCTGCAATTGTTGGCAGTTTAACTAATGAAGCAGCTATAGAAACAGGATTGAACTTAAATACGACAATTATTAATGGGGCAGGTGATTTAACCTGTGCAACTTTGGGCTCAGGAGCAATCAACGAAGGAGAGCTTTATATAAGTGTTGGTACAAGTGGCTGGGTAGCGGGTCATGTTACAAAGCGAAAAATTGATATCGCTCATTATACCGGATGTATCGGTAGCGCTTATCCACAAAAATATTATTTGGCTATGGCGCATCAGGAAACAGCAGGATATTGTCTGGAGTGGTTGAAAAATAAAGTGTTGTATCATGAAAAACAATTGATGGATGAAAAGCAAAAATGGAAAATATACGAAGTGCTAGATGATCTGGCAGCCAAGGCAGGTCCCGGTTCGGAAGGCCTCATTTTTACACCATGGATGTATGGAGAACGGTGTCCGCTGGATGACGATCACGTTAGAGGCAGTTTAATGAATTTAAGTCTTAGTCATTCACGTGAACATCTGGTTCGGGCTGTATTGGAGGGTATTGCTTTTAATACTCGTTGGGCAATGGAAACCCTGGAAAATTTATACTCAAAAGTAACGGAATTGAATTTTATAGGCGGAGGAGCTACAAGCGATTTATGGTGCCAGATAATGGCGGACATTACAAATCGTAAAATTAACCAGGTAGAGGATGCTCAGCAGGCTGGAGCAAAAGGCATCGCATTACTTGCCAGTATGTCACTGGGTTATATCAGTTCATTTGAGGAAATTAAAAAATATATCAAAATTAAAAATAGTTTTATCCCAAATTCACAATATCGCGAATTATATGATACTATGTTTAAAGAATTCAAAAATATCTACAAGCAAAATAAAAAATGGTATCGTCGTATGAATTCTGGTACACTGAATGAAAAGAAAAAATAAATTTGCAGAAAGATTAACAATTATAATAAGATATTGAAAAGCGAAGAGAGATGAGCGAAAAGCGTGAAGATCTTTATACTTTGTTAGGCAAACAGGCAAGCTGATAAATAATACGAACGCATTTACTCATCAACACATTGACAGATGATAAATGTAAAAAATTTACAAATTACTATTAGAAAATTATGTCTTCAAAAATCACAAAGTTTATTAAAGAGTCATTCTCAAAATATTGTGCTGATGGTGCAAAGTATAAAACTGAATTTATTAATGTATCAGAAAGTGTTTCACTAAGATTAATTACATTTTCTCCGGCAAAACCATCCAACAAACCTCCCATAGTTTTTGTGCCGGGTTGGGTATCACAAATTAGCGGCTGGCTGCAGGTGCTATTGGAAATGACCAGGGAATACACAGTTTATTATATTGAAACCAGAGAAAAAATATCTTCAGTAGTTAAAGGAAAAACAAGCTATACTATAGAAGAAATGGGTAAAGATGTAATTAAAGTAATTGAACAAATCCAATTAATAAATAAGGAGTATTACTTATTTGGCAGTTCGCTTGGCGGAACAATTATTCTTGACCTCTGGCGATTTCTTGAAACAAAACCACTAAGCCTGATTTTGGTCGGACCTAATGCTGAATTTCGAGTACCCAAAACCTGGCACTTCATAGTTACTATATTTTATCCTCCGTTATATAGTTTAATAAAACCACCGGCTAAATGGTACTTGCGCACCTTCCGTATGAATATTGAAAGTGACCATGCACAATATGAAAAATATAGTGAAGCATTGGATAGTGCTGATCCATGGAAATTAAAAAGTGCTATTCTTTCTGTAGCAAAATACAAAGTATGGAAACTCCTTCAAGATATCACCACACCCACCTTAATTTTTGGCGCGTCAAAAGATAAATTACATGAACCTGAAAATCTGCAACGCATTGCAAAAACAATGCAAAATGCTACAATATTTGATATGGAAACCAACAGTGGTACGCACAGCCGGGAAATGGTTTATGAAATGAATTCTTATCTCTCGAAACTGGAAAAATAAACATTTCTTGACAATGAAGAAAATGAGATTTATATTAAAGGTGTACAAAAGTACACTTAGTTTATTTAAGTCATATTTTTTTGGGAGGTAATCATGTTAACCGTAAAAAGAGTTGTGATTGCCACATTATGTGGATTATTATTTGGCGTAATCTGTACGTCTTTAGCCAGCACTAATCCGGAATCTGAAGTCAGCTGGCAAATTCAAATGACAATTCTATTTAGTAGAACTTTGATGGGATTCACAATTGGAATCAGTGCCTTTAAAATGAGATGGTGGCTGCATGGTATTGTAATCGGATTTGTAACAAGTATTCCAATGGCTATTCCTGTTATGGACAGAACGGATATTTTTATTGGTACTTTTGTAATGGGAATGATTTTTGGTTTATTAACAGAACTGATTACGACAAAACTATTTAAAGCCAAAGCAGCCCTGACTTAAATCTGAAGAGAATTTTAAAAACCACGGAATTACACGGAAGAACACAGAATAACAAATACTAATAAGAGTTATCTTTAATTCAATTTTTAAATATTTTTCTCTGTGCAAATCTGTGTAAATCCGTGGTTAATTATTTTCACTTACCACTCACAAATAGTCCAACCACTTTTTTCAGCAATTTGACGCAGGCTGTCATCGGGGCAAACACACATTGGATTACCTACTACCTGTAGCAATGGCAAATCAGAAATCGAATCAGAATAAAAGTAGGCATCTGTGAATGAAAAATTGTGATCTTCGCAGTATTGAATAGCACGGTAATATTTTTCCTGACCATAACAAAATCCACCATTTGGCTTCCCTGTAAAATAGCCATCTTTAACTTCCAAACTTGAACAGATAATATCATCCATTTCCAAGATTTCTTTCAAAGGTTCACAAATATAAGAAAGAGAAGCAGATAAAATTACAGTTTTTCCATGATTCTTTTTATGTTTTGTAATTTCATTAATTGCTTTTTCTCTCAAAGAAATTTTTATGTGATCTTCAAATATATTTTCTATCAATTCTTTGATAACCGATTCAGAAATTCCTTTTAAGTTATTGACCATTTTGACAATAATCTTATCCGGGTTCATCAAATTAAGTTTGTGCAGAAATGAATATCCGATTCCCTGGACTATATCTTTAGTTGACAATATTCCATTTTTATAAGCTTGCTGGAAAAGGATTTTACCACTAACTCCTGAAATAAGTGTGCGGTCGAGGTCGAAAAAAGCTACATATTCTTTCATTATATTTATTAAGTTATTTTCTTAAAAAAATGATTGCCATAAGGATTATAAATAAAATTCAATTTTTCAGGTAAAATACTTACTTCGAATCGCGATGAAAAAAATAATTCGCCATCTAAATGATGCGGTACTTCTTTATCAAATTCCAAAACGATATTGTCCGTTTGATAATAATTTACATTAGGATTTTCTATATGTTCGCCTTTTGGTACTTTTAGAAAAATGTTAATTCTTTTTAAAAATGATAATTCTTTTATCATACACACATCAAGTAAACCATCATTGGCATATGCTTTTGGTGTTAGAAAATACTGACCGGCAAATCTGCGCCCAATGGCAATAGTATTTATAAAACATTTGGATTTTATTTCCTGATCATTTGATATAGAAGTCATATTGTGTTCTTTGTAGAAAAGTAATGTTTTTAAAATATGCCACAGGTATTTTGAACCGCTTCCGTCTTTCACTTTACCCTCAGGGGTGTAATTTTCGGCTGCAACTTGTGCGTCAAATCCCAATCCCATGCCATTTAGAAAATAATTATCATTACATTTACCAACATCCATTTTGATTGTTTGATTCTCAAAAAAAACATCCCAATCCTTAGTGGAAAATTCACCGGTGAATCCCAGGATTTGAATAAAGTCATTTCCTGTTCCAGCAGCAATAATTCCCAATGTGATGTTATCTTTATCAACAATTCCGCGAACAATTTCATTCATAGTACCATCACCACCAACTGCAATAAGGTGATTGAAACCTTTTTCAACAAATTCAACTGCAAGTTCTGTCGCATGTCCCTTATGTTCAGTCAGTACAATCTCAGCATTAATTTGATATGAATTAATTTTTTCACTTAAGATACTGTGGTATTTTTTTGCCAGGCCGTTTCCTGCTACAGGGTTGATAATAAAAACCCATTTATCAGTCATCGATGACATATTATAAATCCTTATTTAAATTGAGTATTAATCTGGAACTTATTTTTGAATTCTATATTATATTTTTTTCTAAATCCCAACCATAGGTTAAATATCCATTCGGTTATAAAATAAACTGCTACAGCTAAAACAATTCCGGCAATTACATCAATTACCCAGTGATATCGTAAATATACCGTACTAAAAATAAGTGAAATCACGCCGACAATCCAAAACCACAATGCTAATTTTTTGTGTTTAAATATTTTTCTGAATCTAATGGCGTAAAAAAGACAAAGCAAACACAAACAGGTGTGCAGACTTGGAAAACAATCGGTTTTAACCCGTTCAAGAAAATTCCATAATTCTACTTGAATACTATATAAAGAATTATATCCTGTTAAATTGTACAAAAAAGGGATTGAAATACCCTGCAGACTTTCACTATATCTTAGCGATTGTTGTATGAAATTTGTTGATGTTGGGTCGAGAATAAATCTAGGGCCATAAGTTGGTAATATAATAAAAAAACTTAAAGAGATAATTAATGCAAGAATTTCTGCAAGCATCACTTTTTGAAAGTATTCAATTTTATTTTTTTGCAACAAGTATATCAAATAAAAAAATGGATAAATAAAAAACATACCATAGGCCAGCATAAAATATTCGATTGCCACCGGGTGGAGTAGCTTTTGCATCCATAGTGTGGGTTGAACCACAAAGATTTTTTCATCAATTTGCATAAAAAGATTATCATAATTAATTGACGTATTTCCTATAATATCAATAATAAATACCAGGTTTTCATAAATAATTGCCATGATAAGATATGGCAGATAAAAGACAGTTAACACTTTTAGCCATTTGAGAAATTGGATTGTAGTGAATTTCTTTTCTAAAGAATGAATTGTTTTAAAACTAAGGATATAATGAATTATTAGTACCAGTGGGAATGTCCAAAATAAAGTAAATAAGCTAAATGAGTCAAATGGAAAGTCAGATAAATTAATAAGTATGATAAAAAACAATATTAAAATAAAAAATAATTCGAACCATAATGCCGGGTTATATTTCAATAATGTCTTCCCTACAAGGGATTTAATGTACTCATTTTTATGAATATTCTTTTTTTTCAACTTTTAAATTGGATTTTACAAATAATTTAGTGGATGAGGTGAAATATAGGGTAATTGAAAATAAATTCAAAATTTGCAGAATGGCATTGCTGGTTTTTCGAATTCTACAAAACCCTGAATTAGTGTCAGAAATAGGAAATCATTTCTATTCTGATATTGACCAATTTTTAAATGCAATGTTACTCAGTGATAAATTTCAACCGGCTCTTTCGGCAATGGTGATAAATTAAATATTCATCAACGTGCAGAAATAAATTAACCTTATAAATTTAATTTTAATTAGCAAACTCTTTATTAAGAATTTCCAATTGTAATTTGCTCTCTATTGTATTATGTCCATGCTCAGTACTGAAGGGAAAAAATTGAACCATAGCATTGGCAGATGCACTCTTTTCTGCTGCAGAGACCCAAAGAATATTTCCGAGAACATGAATAGGATCTTTACCTCTTATATTCAATTCAAGAATTGCAACTGCACCCGGAACCAATACATGCTGTGTTTCAAACCTGACAGCATTGACTGTCATGTTCATGAGTTTACCTACACCCGATACTGCCTTAGATTCCTGAAAACCTTCTTCCTGTTTATATATAACCGTAGCATCGGGAATTGTAAATCTTTGCAGGTTTCTTCTTTCACTAATATTTTCCATAAGCTCTCTTATTAAAATTTATGGTTTTTCTTAGCACTACATAATCGAGAAGTTTTTTAAAATCTGAAATCATTTTATTTAAATATATCGATAATTTATTTCATTGAATTTTAATCTTTTATAATTCTGGCAGGAATCCTATGATCTTATTGACGCAGGAATTTCAGATACCTATTACAAAACCCTTGATTTTGCTTTACAGTTGGGATGCAACGACACTGATTGAAGAATTCGGAAAAGGTCATTCCAAAGAAAATTAAATTATCAGTTTTTAAATATTCATTAAATATAATTCATAACTTTATTTATAAATTTCTCTAACCTCATATTTTGTAAATTATTCTTTTAAAAGTTTCACTCATCTGTAATTCATATAAACAGCACTTTTATCTTATTATTTTTATCTGTATCTTTAATTAGTTAAATCAGTTTGAAACTACCCATTTATTAAAAATACTTGTGATTTGAATAATCTCAAACAAATTATTTGGAGTAATATTGGACATTGAACTTATTCTAAAAATAATTGTCCAGGTAGTAGGAGGCTTAGGATTATTTCTTCTTGGTATGAAATACATGTCGGAAGGAATGCAGGCAATTGCCGGAGAGAAACTTAAAAAATTAATAAGCAAAGTAACTGATAACCGCATTGTAGCTTGCGGAGTTGGTGCAGCTATTACAGGAATGATCCAGTCAAGTTCTGTAACAACTGTTATGGTAGTTGGGATGGTTAATGCCAGTGTCATGACACTTAAACAGGCTATTGGTGTGATTATGGGTGGGAATATTGGAACCACTGTAACTGCCTGGTTGATTGCATTAAAAATTGTAGAATACGGATTACCAATTCTGGGTATAGCTGCGTTTTTTTATCTATTTGCAAGTCATGACAGAGTACGATATACAGCCATGCTGTTTCTTGGTTTGGGAATGGTATTTTTTGGCCTGACATTAATGAAAGGTGGATTTCAGCCATTAAGAGATATGCCGGAATTTGTGTCTCTGTTATCCATGTTCGAACCTGTTACTTATTGGGGACTTATAAAATGTCTTTTTGTTGGAGCGGACAAAAAGACAATTATGCGATCATCTTTTTCTACTATAGCAATAACAATTTCACTGGCATCTACCGGTGTAATAAATTATGAAACAGCAGTAGCTCTTGTCCTTGGTGAAAATATTGGTACAACGATCACTGCCTTTTTAGCATCTATTGGCACTTCAACAAATGCCAAACGT
>DAOWAQ010000187.1 GCA_030634505.1 Calditrichia bacterium | reverse complement strand
ATTTCTTCTGTTGCGTGGACGTCATTTATGACTGGACGAAATCCGGCAGGTCACAATATTTACGGATTTATTGAACGTGAACCGGAAACAATGGAGGTATTTGTACCAACATCATTAAATATCAAATCCAAAACGATTTGGGAATATTTATCTGAGTTGGACAAAAGGGTTTTTACTATTAATGTGCCTGTAACATATCCACCTAAAAAAATTAATGGTACAATAATTTGTGGTTTTCTTGGAACAGACATTTTGAAAGGAACCTACCCCCCTAATATTGGTAAACAACTTCTTGAAAGCGGTTATCAAATAGATGTTGATACAATAAAAGCCAGAACTGATTTGCATGGATTTATAAGAGAATTGAATTTTGTTTTGGATAAACGCATTGAAACAATATTAAAATTTTATGATCAGGAGCAATGGGACTTTTTTATGGCACATATCATGGCTACTGACAGGCTACACCATTTTGTTTGGGAATTTATGGAAAATAGAGATCCGTACTGGACGGAAGAGTTTTATAATATTTATAGAAAAATTGATAGTTTTATTGGAATCTTATTAAATAAAATTCCAAATAATAGTGAAATTATAATTCTATCTGATCATGGATTTACCACTTTAAAAAAAGAAGTATACATAAATAAATGGCTATTTGATAATAACTACTTAAAATTTGTTTCGCAGCAGCCTCCGGAAAATTTGACTGATATTCATCCCGAAAGCAAAGCATATAGTTTAATTCCGGGAAGAATATACATCAATTTAAAAGGAAGAGAAAAAACAGGATCTGTTTCACCAGGGTTGGAATATGAAAGAATTCGTGAAGAATTAAGAGCAAAGTTAAAACAATTAAAGGACCCCGAAACAGGTGAAAATATCATTACAGATGTATTAACAAAAGAAGAATTATACCGATCCAATTCCGGTATAACATTTAATGTAGATTCAACATATAATTTCAATAAGGAAGATTCATATTATTACGCTCCGGATTTAGTCATTATAAATAATAGAGGATATGATTTAAAAGGGAATTTATGGATGAACAAACTTATGGATAAAGGACCTATCGTTGGTACGCATACCTATGACGATGCTTTCCTTTTTATCAGGAATAGAAAAATTATAGAAGAGGAAATTTCAATTATTGATGTTCTGCCAACAATTTTTGAATTATTTAATATCAAAAACCCAGGGAATTTTGATGGCAATTCAGTTTTAAAACACTGAAATCAAGATATGCAATATTTTGTCGATACTCAATTTGATTAAAATGTAAATTTATAAGGGTTTTGACAAAGAATAATTTGTGTTATTGGATTGCTTATCACATTATAAATATTTAAGTTATAACGTAAGAAAAAATTATAAAATCAAAAGAGACTATCAAATTTCCATAATAAATATAACAATTTGTTCCTGCCCGGACATTTTCAGTTTTTCATACAACGATGAATTTTAAATAAGGCTATTTTTACACAAATAGTTTTTGTAAAGTAAAAACCTTTTTGCAGACTGATTGAACCTGTAATTGACAGGGCGGAGCTTTGTTTACAAGGAAAGTCATTATGGATATTAAAGAATTAAATATGTCCTGGTATGCTCTATATACAAGGCCGCGGCATGAAAAAAAAGCGGCAGAATTATTATTAGAAAAAGATTTTGAGGTTTATTTACCTTTAATTAAAAAAGTTCGACAGTGGAAAGATCGTAAAAAAAAAGTTGATATGCCGTTGTTCAACAGTTACTTATTTGTATATTTTGAATATAACCAGAGATTTGATGTACTTAAAACACATGGCATTGTAAAAATCATAAGTTTCAGTGGACAGCCGGCGGTTATTCCTGATTGGCAGATTGATTCAATAAAAAGAATGCTGGATTTTCCTGAAACTGTGAGATTAGAAAAATATATTTCTCCCGGGGAGATTGTTGAGATCATGGCAGGTTCTATGCGCGGATTGAAAGGTATGGTAAGTCTAAAGAAAGATTCAAAAAGGCTTGTGCTTTCAATTGATGGCGTCTATCAATCAATTTCTGTTGAGATAGAAGAAGAATATGTTGAAAGAGTTAAAATGTAAATTAATATATATAGTGAGAAAAAATTATGAGTTTTAAGATAGCGTTGGTAGGTTGCGGAAGAATTTCTAAAAATCATTTTGATGCAATCAAAGAAGCAAAAGAATTTATTTTAACCGGTGTTTGTGATACTGAAAAATCACGTGCAGAACAAGCAGGAAAAGAGCAGGGTGTACCATTTTTTACTGATTTAAACGATATGATTTCAAATATTGAAATGGATATTATATCAATTTGTACACCAAGCGGTATTCATACTAAACAGGGAATATTAGCTGCTGAAAACGGAATTCATGTTTTGACAGAAAAACCCATGGCAACAAAACTGGTTGATGCTGATGACCTGATAAAAGCATGTGATAAAAACAAAGTCTATTTATTGGTTGTAAAACAAAACAGATTAAATACAACTATGCAATTATTAAAAAACGCAATTGATAAAGGCCGGTTCGGAAAAATCTACCAGGCGTCTGTGAATGTATTCTGGCAAAGACCACAAGAATATTATGATTTGGCAAAATGGCGCGGGACATGGGAGTTTGATGGAGGTGCTTTTATGAATCAGGCCAGCCATTATGTTGATGCATTGGAATGGTTAATTGGCGAGCCGGAAAGTGTGATGGGAATGACTTCTACTATGGCACGTAAAATTGAAAGTGAAGATATGGGTGCTGCTATTGTAAAATTTCGTAATGGAGTAATTGCTACTGTTAACGTCTCAATGTTAACCTTTCCAAAAAATTTTGAAGGTTCGATTACAATTCTTGGTGAAAAAGGTACAGTAAAGGTTGGAGGTGTTGCCGTTAATAAAATGGAAAAATGGGAATTTGAGGATTACGACGATGATGACAAACAGATAGAACAAAGCAATTACAATCCACCTAATGTTTATGGTTTTGGACATCTGGCATATTATCACAATGTACTAGATGTATTAAAAGGAAAGCAGGAGCCCAATACGGATGGCAGATCAGGAAGAAAATCGTTAGAGTTGATTCTGGCGATTTACAAATCGAGTCAGACCGGAAAGAAAATTGCCCTCCCTATGAATATCTAAATTAATTCATATGTATAAAGAAAAACATATAAGAAGTATAGCTAAAACCATATCCTGGCGGGTTACTGCTACAGTAACTACTTTTACCCTGGTATGGATTTTTACCGGACAAATTACAACGGCAATAGCGATTGGTGGTATCGAAGTAATTTTAAAGATGTTATTTTACTATTTACATGAACGTGGATGGGAAAAAACAAAATTTGGCAGAACAGAAATTGCGCCGTTTCTGATCTGGTTTACTGGTTTACCCGATTCAGGTAAAACGACTCTGGCTGATTTATTGTATGAAAGATTAAATAAAGAAGATCGTAAATTGGAGCGTCTTGATGGTGCAAATATCAGGAAGTTGTTCACAAAGACGGGATTTTCAAGGGAAGAACGTAATAAACATATCGAAAGAGTTGGCCATCTTTCGAGTTTATTAATAAACAATAATATTACCGTTGTTGCTTCTTTTATTTCACCCTATAAGGAATCCCGAAATTTTGTACGTAACATTTGTCAAAATTTTATTGAAATCTATATCAATACTCCATTGGATGTTTGCGAAAAAAGGGATTCAAAAGGTTTATATGAAAAAGCTCGTAAAGGTGAATTGAAAATGTTAACCGGTGTTAATGATCCTTATGAAGAACCGAAAAATCCGGATTTGACTTTTAGTACAGCAGATCAGCAAAATAGTGCTATTATAGATTGTATATTTGAATATTTGAAAAAGAAAAAGTTTATCTAAGGATATTATGAATAAGACTATATTAGTTGTAGGTGGCGCGGGATATATTGGTAGCGTGGTTGTGGAACAATTGATTAATAAAGGTTGTAAAGTTGTAATTGTGGATAATTTTTCTACAGGGCATCGTGAATCTGTAAATCCAAAAGCGATACTTTATGAGTGCAGTTGTGGAGATACTGTGAAAATGTCTCAAGTATTCAAAGAAAACAAAATTGATGTGGTCATGCATTTTGCAGCTTTCGCTTTGGTGGGAGAATCAGTTGAGAATCCACGAAAATATTATCAGAACAATGTAATAGAAACGATAAGTCTTTTAAATAGCATGTTAGAAAATGATTGCAATCGATTCATATTTTCTTCAACCTGTGCCACATATGGTGAACCACAATATTCACCAATGGATGAAAAACATCCGCAGAATCCAATCAACCCTTATGGCTTTACAAAATTAGTCATCGAAAAAACACTATGTGATTATCATAACGCATATGATTTAAAGTTTAACGCATTCCGATATTTTAATGCTGCAGGCGCAAGTAAAAATTTCGGTGAATTACATGATCCGGAAACACATATCATTCCGTTATTGCTCCAAACAGCTGAGGGTAAAATGGACTTTTTTACTATTTTTGGTGATGATTATCCTACAGAGGACGGAACCTGCATTCGTGATTATATTCATGTATTAGATTTGGCAGATGCACATATAAAAGGAATCGAAAACCTGGAGTCAAATCCATCAGCATTCTACAATCTGGGAACGGGGAATGGTTGTTCCAATAAAGAAGTTGTAGAAGCAGTTAAGAGAATTTCAGGAAAAGAT
>DAOWAQ010000152.1 GCA_030634505.1 Calditrichia bacterium | reverse complement strand
GGCTAAGAACTGCAGTAGCCGCTGCAAAATCCGCAAATATGCCCTCAAAAAATATGGAAAATGCTGTAAAAAAAGGTACTGGCGAAATGCCGGGTGTGGTTTACGAAGAAATTTTATATGAGGGTTACGGACCGGGAGGAGTGGCATTATATATTAATGTAATGACTGACAATAAAAACAGAACTGTTGCTGAAATTCGTTATTTGCTCAGTAAATACGGCGGTAATCTTGGCGAAAGTGGCTGTGTAGCCTGGATATTTGAAAAAAAAGGATTGATCCGGGTAAATAAGAAAAATTATGATGAAGAAGAATTATTCATGATTGCTCTGGACGCCGGGGCAGAGGATGTACAAAGTGATGATGAAGAATATTATGAAATTTATACCGAATTCGAAAATATGGAATCGGTTAAAGAGGAAATAGAAAAGAATGACGTCCAAATTGAGGAAGCTGTTCAAACAATGATTCCTCAAAATACTATTAAACTGGATGATAAGCAGGCAGTTCAAATGATCAAATTGATGGAAATGCTTGATGACCATGACGATATTCAGGATATAAACGCAAATTTTGATATCGATGATGAGGTAATTGCCCAGCTTGCAGGATAATAAATCATCCGGTTACAGGATATTGGGAATTGACCCCGGGACACAGGTTACAGGAATTGGCATAATTGATATTGTTGAGAAAGGCAGGATTCAGCTTTGCATATATGATGCGATTCGAACCAAACGTACTAATCCACTCGCATTACGGCTTAAAGAAATATTTGAAGGCATTGACTATTTTATTGAAAAATATGAACCGAATTTTGTAGCAATTGAAGATATCTTTTATAGTGAAAATGTTAAAACCGCAATTGTGATGGGTCAGGCAAGGGGTGTATCAATGTTAGCGCCTGCACTAAAAAATATCGATATTGCGGAATATTCTCCGCGTGAAGTGAAATTAGCAGTCGTTGGAAATGGGGGAGCCTCAAAAAATCAGGTTCAATATATGGTTAAAAATATTTTAAATTTAAAAGAAGAAATCCATCCGGCGGATGCTGCTGACGCTTTGGCTGTTGCGATTTGTCATCATCATAGAGCGAAAAAGTATTAATAATAAATGATTGATTACGTAACTGGAAAAATTGAACAGAAAAATCCAACAACGATTGTTGTTGATGTAAATGGTATAGGATATCACATAAGTACCAGCGTTCAGACTTACGAAAAAATACCCGGTGTTGGTGAACAGGTTAAGATAAAAACTTATCTGCATGTACGGGAAGATATTCTACAAATATATGGTTTTGCAGATGAAAAAGAGAGAAGTGTGTTTCTCGGATTAATTTCAATATCTGGGGTAGGTCCGAAACAAGCGCAATCAATTTTATCCGGGATACCTATAATTGAACTGGTTCAGGCCATCAGTGAAGCAGATGTGAATCGTTTAACCACGATAAGCGGAGTTGGTAATAAAACAGCTCAAAGATTAATTATTGAGTTAAAAGAAAAATTTAAATCATTAGGACTTATTGATGAATCGTCAGAAATGACGGTCCAATTATCTTCACTCGAACATGAAGCAATAATGGCTCTTGTTTCTTTGGGTTATAGAAAACAAACTGCCGAAAAAGCTCTTATTAAAATTCGAGGTAAGGAAAAAGTCCTTTCCGTAGAAGAGATGATTAAAAAAGTTCTTCAAATGATATAATATAACGGATAATTCATGAGGGATATTGTAACACCGAAAATACTTGATGATGATCTTGATTTTGACCAGTCACTGCGTCCGCAAAATCTGAGTGAATTTGTCGGTCAGAAAAAACTAAAAGAAAATCTGGCAATTTTTATTCAGGCAGCGCGCGAAAGACAGGAATCCCTCGATCATGTTTTATTGTACGGTCCTCCGGGACTGGGTAAAACAACACTGGCAAATATTGTTAGTTATGAATTAAATGTGGGAATTAAAACAACTAGCGGTCCTGTGATGGATAAAGCCGGAGATCTTGCCGGAATATTGACGAATCTTCAGGATAATGATGTTCTTTTTATTGATGAAATCCACAGGACAAATACGGTGGTAGAAGAATATTTATATTCGGCGATGGAAGATTTTAAACTGGATATTATGATTGACAAAGGGCCAAGTGCAAGATCAATCCAATTAAACCTGAATCCATTTACTTTGGTTGGTGCAACCACGAGGGCCGGATTATTAACTTCTCCATTACGGGCAAGATTTGGAGTTGTCTTAAGGTTGGATTATTATGAACCGCAAGATATATTCCATATAGTTATGCGTTCAGCAAAAATACTAAATATTGAAATTGATGAAAAAGGCGCCATAGAAATCTCTAAGAGATCCAGAGGTACACCGAGAATTGCAAATCGTTTACTTCGTCGCATTCGGGATTTTGCACAGGTAACTGCAGATAATAAAATTACAAAGGATGTTGCGGAAGATGCCCTTGAACGATTGGAAGTAGATGCTTTAGGGTTTGATGAAATGGATAAAAGAATAATTTTAACAATTATAGATAAATATAGTGGTGGTCCCGTTGGAATAAATACCATTTCTGTAGCAGTGGGAGAAGAAAGCCACACCATTGAAGAAGTATATGAGCCCTATCTAATTCAGCAGGGTTATATAAAGAGAACACCCAGAGGTAGAGAAGCTACACCCATGGCTTATGAACATTTTAACATTACAACAAAGAAAACTAAAATTCAGCAAAGGGATATTTTCCCTGATTTACAATAAATAGAACAGGAGTCAAAAATATGAAACTTGCAGATTTCAAATATGAACTACCTGATGAATTGATTGCACAATATCCACCGGATAAACGGGATGAATCCAAATTAATGGTCTTGAATAAAAAGAATGGTGAAATAGAGCACCAGAATTTTCCTGATGTTTTGGATTTTTTCGAAAAAGATGATGTCCTGGTAGTGAATGAAACAAAGGTTTTTCCAGCCCGATTGTATGGCTATAAAGAAAAAACCAATGCTCAAGTTGAAGTATTATTACTTCGGCAGTTGGAAGAGACAATGTGGGAAGTCCTTGTAAAACCAGCACGAAAGGTTCGCATCGGTAATCGTTTGGTTATCGCTGATGAAATCGGTTGTGATGTTATCGACAATACAACCTCGGGTGGCAGGGTAGTAAAGTTCGACTATAATGGACACAATTTTTTCGATTTGATTGAAAAAATTGGCGATTCACCATTACCACCGTATATCAAACGTAATGCTGAACCTTTGGACAAAGAACGTTATCAAACAGTTTACGCAAAAAAGACCGGTGCTGTTGCAGCTCCTACGGCAGGTTTACATTTCACAGATGAAATCCTGAATAAACTTAAGGAAAAAGGTGTTAAGTTTGCTCCTATTGTATTGCATGTTGGCTTAGGTACATTCAGACCTGTACAGGTTGAAGATTTGAGCCGACATCAAATGGACTCTGAGTATTATGAAATATCAGAAGAATCAGCAGAAATAATTAATGAAGCCCGAAGAAATTGCAATAAAGTTGTTGCCGTGGGGACAACAAGTGTACGTGCCCTAGAAACTGTTGCCACCCCCGACGGAATGGTAAAACAAAATTCTGGCTGGACAGATAAATTTATTTTTCCACCTTATAAATTTAAAGTAGTTGACGCATTGATTACTAATTTTCATTTGCCACAATCCACACTTTTTATTCTTGTTTCCACTTTTGCCGGATTTGATTATATAATGAATGCCTATGAAAAAGCGATGGAAAAAAAATATCGTTTTTATAGTTATGGCGATGCGATGATGATTTATTAAGAATGAATGTTAGTGTCATAATCCCTGTTACCGGGAAAGGAAAACGATTCGGTGAAGAAGTTCCAAAACAGTTTTATGAATTAGCCGGTCAACCGATTATTTTACATACAGTGAAAAATATAATAACCTCACCGCTGATTAGTGGTGGGGTTATTGTTTGTGGAGCCGGGATATAAAGCAGATGAAAGATTTACTGTTTCAACTGCACAGATTTCAGGAGAAATTTAAAATTGTAACCGGTAGTTAAAAACGACAAGATTCAATTTATAATGAGTTCAAATATATTGAAAATGATACAGATATTGTCATAGTGCATGATGGCGTCAGACCATTTATTATGCACGAATTAATTGAAAGATGTATTGCAGGCGCTAAACAATTTGGTTCTTGCATTGCGGCTGTTCCTGTTCTTGATACTTTGAAAAAAGTAAAAAATGGAAAGATTATTAATACAATTGACAGGATTGATTTATACCAGGCGCAAACTCCACAGGCATTTAAATATGAAATTTTATCTGAATCATACAAAAAATTTAAAAAAGAAAATTTAATTTTTACAGATGAAGCTTCTTTGGTTAAATAGTCAGGATACGAGGTTTAAATTATTCCGGGTGAAAATCAGAATGTAAAAATAACTATTAAGAAAGATTCATTAAACGCAGAAAAAATGTTGGAACACAGGAATTAAATATGCGTGTTGGTTTTGGTTTTGATGTACATCCTTTAGTAGATAACAGACCATTAATTATTGGTGGCGTCAACATTCCCTTTGAAAAAGGATTACAGGGCCATTCCGATGCAGATGTTATGGCTCATGCTGTGGCAGATGCACTTCTTGGTGCAGCCGGTTTGGGTGATATCGATGACCATTTTCCAGATACAGAAGATAAGTATAAAGATTTTGATAGTATGTATTTTCTAAAAGAAATCGAAAAAAAAGTAAATTTTGAAAAATTTAAAATATCCAATATAGATATTACTTTAGTATTGCGAAAACCGAAAATATCCCAATACAAATTTCAAATGAAGAAAAACATTTCGGATAATTTGTACTTAAATCCAAACCAGGTAAATGTGAAGGCAACTACTTCGGAAAAACTGAGATTTGTTGGTAGAGAAGAAGGTGTTGCATGTTATGCAGTAGCTCTTTTAATATCTAAATAAATGAATTATTAATGCTTGAATATTTCGAAAATTTATTAAATAATATTGATCCGATCACAGCTTATATAGTTTTGTTTTTTAGTGCGTTTGCTGAAAATGTAATACCACCTGTTCCTGGTGATACGGTTATCGTAATTGGTGCATATCTTGTTTCAACAGATAAACTTGGTTTCTGGGGCGTCTTTATTTCTACTTGTTTAGGCAGTTCTTTCGGATTCATGGTAATGTATTATGTCGGAGCGAAATTTGGCAGATCATTCATTCATAAAAAATCACGATCTAAAATATTTAAAGAAAGTCGGATAAAAAAGGTTGAAGTATGGTTTGCTGATTGGGGTTACTGGGTAATATTTGCTAATCGATTTTTATCAGGTACGAGAAGTGTAGTATCTATATTTGCCGGATTATTTCATTTAAATCCATTCTATGTTTTTGGTCTCGGATTAATAAGCACAATGTTT
>DAOWAQ010000399.1 GCA_030634505.1 Calditrichia bacterium | reverse complement strand
TTTTGATTAGTTACATTTACATAAGCAATTACTATACTCTTTTTATCAATAGATGTTCGTTTTATACAAAATATGGACTCGGATATTTGCAGGACTTTTTGTTCAGCATTGGGATGAAATGCAGTTTCAGATTTCCGGATTTTTAATAAATGTGTAATTTCATATGTAATTTTATGGGTGGTGGAATTTTTATTATTCAACACCTTTAACAATTCTACTTTGGATATATTTTTCCGGTTTATACTTCTTCTGTCCTTTTCGATAATTACCTGCTCTGCTTCATTTTTAGAGCCAAACAATCCATGCAGATAAATGCCGGGAACACCCATAAAAATCAATGCAATTGATCTGGAAGCAATATATCTTTTTACTTGCAAATCTATAGGTTCCTTATCATCGTCCCTGTTGATAGCACTGTACCAGGTAATGTTTAATTCATAGGGGCTTACCTCTCCGTCCCCTTCATCTTTAAAAGATATAAATCCACCATTTTCCAATATTTTCAAAGCCATCATTTCAATTTCTTCTTTGGATAGAATACCTTTCACCGCCATAACCCCAATGCCATCATGTGAATCAAGAAAATTAAAATACGTTGCTGTTTTTGATATCGGATTTAAATTTGAAGCCCAGTCATTCAACTTATTACATTTCTCAGTTTGAAAAGTATGTAATACCAATGGTGGCAGGGCAAAATTATAAACCATTTGCGCTTCATTTGAGCCGTCACCAAAATATTTTATATTATCTTCATGAGCAACATTTGTTTCTGTAATTAATGCCACATGCGGCGCTACTGCATCCAAAATATCCCGTAATAGTTGAATAATAATATGGTTCTGCTCAAGATGGGCACCACTGGTACCTAACTCTTCCCATAAATAGGTTACAGCATCTAATCTTATAAGGTCTGCCCCTCGTCGAATATACATAAGAAGGATTTCGATAATATTTTCCAGTACCTTGGGATTATGAAAATTCAAATCGATTTGATCGGGACTGAATGTCGTCCAGGCTAATCTTGATCCATATAATGTATTAAACGAAGTCAATATATCGGAAGTACGCGGTCTTACAATGAGGTTTAAGTGATCAGGAGAAATTTGTTTTTTAGTGGTAAACACCGTAAAAAAATCCAAATAATTTTGGTTCTGGTTTAAAAATTCCTGGAACCAACGGCTTTTTGATGATACATGATTAAACACTCCATCAAACATTAAATGAAAATCATTTTTCAAATTGATAATGTCTTCCCAGTTCCCAAGATTTGGATCGACTTCTTCAAAATCCATGATTGCGAATCCACGATCAGATGAATAGGGAAAAAATGGAAGTATATGTATCGTATTGAATGCGCTTTTAAAATATTTGCTGCTAATTTCCGCCAAAGTCTCTAAAGGAGGTTGCCCGCTATCATTGATTAAATCACCATAGGTTATGAGTATTGCATCTTTTTCCGAAAACCTGTTTTCTTTTTTAAATCCTTTCTCCCTTTCAAACATTTCCGGCGTTTTGTGAGCATAATATACTTTAAGTAAACGCCTTATCTCTTTATAACTTTTTTTGGATTTTTTTTCACCGTAAAGAATTTTTAGTTTTTCTTTAATCTTAACTGAATAGGATTTTGGAATTTTGAATCTTGGTTTTGTATAATCAGGTTCTAAGAGATGAAATTTTGCTGGATTCATTTTTGATATATCCGGTATCTAACTGTGTTATTTAAAACTATTAATTGCTGATTTTTTATTCTTATAAATTTTAAGAATTCTTTTTAATTGTGTTAATTCTAACAATTCCTCCACAAATTTTGCAGGATTTGCCAGTCTGATATCTCCCTTATTTGCTCTTGTCGCTGCTATTCTGGAAACAATTGCTCCCAATCCACTTGAATCCATGTATTTTGTATCAGACAAATCAATCACAAAATTGTATTTTTGGTCCTTTACCAGATTATTTAAAATCTCTTTAAATTCAGAAGCAACTTCAACAGTGAATCTTTTAGGTGTTTTTATAACAATAGCTTTTTTATGTTTTTCTGATACAGCAAAACTCATAGTAGCACTCCGTTATTTTTATGATAAACTTAGTACTTTGTTTTTCGGGTGAAGAAAATACTTCTAAAATTTAAATAATTATTCCTTTGTCTGGGGTTGCTTCGTCGTATATATCAAACTCCTCGCAAAGACAAATTAATATGTCATTGCGACCCCGACTTGTCGGGAGAAGCAATCTAATACATGTTTCTGAACAAAGTAATCAATCAAATATATTTATTCAACATATTACTTACAGGGTAAAAACCTGACTGTATTCTCCATTTCATTTAGGACATCTTTAAATGAAGCAAGAGTTTCGGCAATCTCTTTTTCTGTAGTATCTACAGAAAGTGAAAATCGGATTGAACAATGCGCTTCTTCTGCTGTTTTTCCCATAGCCAGTAAAACATGAGTAGGTTCCGGTGAACCGGATTTACAGGCAGATCCGGAGGATAAGGCTATACCATGTTGATCCAAAGCTATTACCAGTGATTCTCCTCTGTAACCCGGCAATGTCATATTCAATGTCGTAGGTAACCTATTTTCCTCCGGACTATTTATTATTGCTTCGGGTATTAGTTTTTGAATACCTTGCTGCAATTTATCAGTTAGATTTTTTAATTCCTGTATTCTAATTAAGTTAGATTGCACTAATTCGGAAGCTTTTCCTAAACCTACAATCGCAGGTACATTTTC
>DAOWAQ010000395.1 GCA_030634505.1 Calditrichia bacterium | reverse complement strand
GATATTGTAGGACCAAAAAGAGAAATGACAGGAATATTTGCTGCTAAGCCTAAATGCAGAGGCGCAGAATCATTACTGACAATTCCCCTGCATTTGGTTAATAAATATTTAGTTTGTCTTAGGGTAATGGCCCCCGCAAGTGATAGTACTGTTGGACATTCTCCAATAATATGATTGCATAAAGGTATATCCTTCTCTCCCCCAATTAAAACTATTTTAAAATTATTATTTTCGAGTTTATTTATTAAATCGATAAAATAGGTTTTGGGCCATCTTTTTGTAGGCCAAACAGAACCCGGAGCAATAGCAAAAACATTACTTTCTTCTAATTCATTCTCCCCGAACAATGAATCAACGAAATGAATATCATTCTCATCTTCTTTTATTACAGGCCTTGTTTGTGTTGATTGAATGCCAATTTCATTAAGAAGAGATAAATTTCGCTGTGTTTCATGCAATTTTTGGTCATATTTCACAACATGAGTAAAAGCAAATTTCCAGCTACTATTATCAAATCCCACACGAATATTAATATTTGAGAATTTAGCGATTAATGCACTACGTAATGATCTGTGTGGACAAATGCACACATCGTAAGAATTATCTTTAACCAGCTTTATAATTTTTTTTAATCCTTTAATTCCTTTATGAACACCTCTTTTATCAAAAACTATAAGATCATTTATATTTGTATCTTTTTCCAGCAAATTAGCGCTGGTGGGTATTGTCATAAAATCGATCAAACAATTTGGAAATGATTTTTTTATGGCAGGTAGTAAAGGTGTAGCTAAAATAATATCGCCGATAAATGCAGTATGAATAATTAATAGTTTTTTCATTCTGTAAAATTAATTAATCAATCTATTTCAGGCAAAATCTTTTTAGAATATTCTAATTAATCACCACCAATTTTTAATGAATTTAATCAATAAATAAAGTATGATTATTTAACACTTTACAATAACTATGAATTGATTTCAATTTAAGTATTTTTGTTGAATTGGTTGTTTGGATAATGTAAATTTATCGACTTTAATTTAATATTTTAATTGATAGAGGAGAAATTCTACTCATGATGACGAAATTGCGTGAATTCACTAAAACATTTATAATTATATTGGTTTTTGCCTTTGTTGGAATGATGGTTTTTGAATGGGGGATGGATTATTCCGGTATTAATCGCGGACAAAATCTTGTTGGTGAAGTTAACGGTGAAAAATTTAGCTATGAACAATTTCAAGAATTATACCAGCAATTATATCAAAGTGAAAAACAAAGAACTGATGAAGATTTTGATGAAGCTAAATTAAAAACATTGCGAGAACAGGTTTGGGAACAATTTATTCAGCGGTCACTTTTTAGCGAAGAAATGAAAAAGTTAAATATTACTGTTTCAGATTCTGAAATCGTTTACCAAATTAAAAATTACCCTTTAGATGAAATAAAGAATAATCCTGGATTTCAGACTGATGGTGTGTTTGATATGAACAAATATCGCCAGTCATTCAGTAATCCAAACATACCCTGGTATCAAATAGAAGATTTTTACCGTCAGCAATTACCATTCGGAAAATTACAAAATATCATAACCTCATCTGTTCGTGTAAGTGAATCAGAGATTGAAGACGAATACTTTAGACAAAACGAAACAGTAAGAGTCGAATTTTTAGAAATACCATTTTCTAAGTTTAATACCGGTGAACTGGAAATTACAGATGAAGAAGCAAAAAAGTATTACGATGACCATATTGAAGATTATCAGCAAAAAGAAAAACGTAAGTTATCCTATGTTCTGTTCCCTCTTACACCTACCAAAGCAGATACTGAAAGAACAATACGTACGTTCGATGAAATTAAACAGAGATATGTCAATGGAGAAGATTATAATAGCCTTGCAGACGAATACAGTGAAGACCCAGCGGTTAATCAAAATCATGGCCGCTATGAATTTTTTGAACGTGGCTCTATGGTTAAGCCATTTGAAGACGCCTCTTTTAGCGGTAAAAAAGGTGAATTAGTTGGACCGGTACAAACTCGTTACGGCTATCATTTAATTCTCATCGAAGACAAAAAGATCGAAAAAGGAAAAGAACAGGTACAAGTAAGTCATATTTTAATATCTGTCACAACCGGACCATCCACACGCGAACGAATGGCAGATAATGCGGCTTTATTTGCTGAAGATGCAGCAACAGAAGGTTTTGCTTTAATTGCAGAGAAAGACACTTATACTATTGAAGAAACTGCAGAATTCACTGAAGAAGGTTCATTTATTCCTGGATTTGGAAGAAATTTTGGTATCGTAAATTTTGCTTTTACGGGTAACCTAAACGATATCAGTGATTACATGGAAACAGATAAAGGCTTTGCAGTTTTTATGTTAACCAGCATTAATCCTGAAGGTGCAAAACCATTTGAAGAAGTTAAAACTATAGTAACTAATCGTGCAAAACTTGAAAAGTCAAAAGAAAAAG
The DNA here is from genome assembly GCA_030634505.1 of Calditrichia bacterium. Lineage (GTDB taxonomy): Bacteria > Calditrichota > Calditrichia > JAJRVZ01 > JAJRVZ01 > DAOWAQ01. The sequence continues at coordinate 307 of DAOWAQ010000395.1, read as the reverse complement.
GAAGAGAATTTGCATCCGGCTATTTGATCAAAATAAAAGATCAAAGTAATTGGTCTGAAATTGCTGAATCCGACGACTCAAAAATTATTAGATTTGATTCTACTACAACATTTAAAATAAGAACCAGTGTTCCAAAACTTGGGTATAACCCTGATTTTAATGCGGTAGCATTTTCTCTTAATGAAAACCAGGTGTCTGATATGGTTGAAACAAATCGCGGTTTATATTATATGCGACTTCTCGAAAAATCAAAATTTGATTCAACAAATTACAACCAACAGTATTCTAAAATCAAAAACCGAATACT
>DAOWAQ010000154.1 GCA_030634505.1 Calditrichia bacterium | reverse complement strand
CGTGAAGCAAAAATGCTAAACCGGGTATTACGTATTTTAACGCCTTCCGCTCTTTCACCATCGTTTACAGAAATATCTGTCAACTTTATTGCGGGTAATGCGGATTTTATCAGAGTTTTTGAAAATGTTCAGTTTGAATTAAAGGGGACACCAGCAGCTGCAGAGGTTGAACTTCTTTCTTACCTTTTACAAAACAGGAATTCTAAACCATCGAATGAAGATTTTAGTTCAGTGCTAGTTCCTGAAAATCATAGGGATTATTCATCAGGATTTTCGAATAATTTTGATAATAATTTTAATAGTATTTATAATATTGTTGACAGGGTTAGTACAAATTTTAGCCAAACGGGTGAACACGTTGATAATTTTTTACAAACATATTCAAAATATGGTAAAAATCTTAATGATAAAATTCAGGGTCTAAGTCTGATCCCCAGATTTGCGGCAGATAAATTATCACTTTTAAATACTTCTGAATTGTTAAGTTATTTATTTAAGAATATTGGGCAACAAAGTTTATCTGAAGAACTCAGCGAAAGTTTCTTAAATGTTTTTCTAAATCATCACCCTGAGTATGATATCAAAAAATGTTTTGTGGTCAGCGGGTCTGCCAGGACTGCCTTAAGTCTTCTCGGATATCATTGTGGTATCGAAGAAGTTATAAGCGTCGATTTGAGCTGGACATACGAACATTGTTTTCCAGCAACAGAAACAGTCCCCTTATTTGATAATTTAAGCCTGGATTCTGCCGGAATCATTGAAACAATTGAAAAGAAATTATCACAAAATCCAAATTGGAAGAAAACCGGCGCCGTAGTTTTAAACAACCCGCATAATGCAAGCGGACAAATTTTTGATGAAGAAAAAGTATCTTCTTTACTACAGTGGTTATTAGAGAAAGATATATATGTGATTGACGATCTTTCCTATCAAAATGTATTGCCGGAACAATCACTGAATGGCCCCATAACATTGCGGCAATTGGCAAATAAGCTAGTCATAAATGGATATCTTTTAAGAGAAAAATCTGAAAATCTCATTACGGTTCATTCTCTTTCAAAAACGGATTGTTTTGCCGGAGCCAGGCTTGCGGTTATTGAAATACTACAGCCGGAATTATATGACAAGTTTCGGGATATTAATTCAGGAATAAAACCCAATAACATGGCAATCTTGTTAGCCTACTTATTTTACAGAAATCATCCGGAACAAGTAAACAAATATTGGCTGTTGCGAAATCAAATATTCAATGAAAGAATGCAAGCTTTGGAAGAAGCCTGCACTAATCTTCCGAATGAACGAAATCCATTTGAAATTGAGATTCATCGACCACAGGGAAGTATGTATCCACAAATGATAATTAACAAATTACCGCATGGGATTTCATTGGATTGGTTGTCTTCAGGATTAGCAACAAAAGGTATTGGACTTATACCATTAACAGTGTTTGCACGAACTGCAAAGGGATATGACCTTGCAAGAAAGACTTTTCGCTTAACATTGGGTGGAGAAACAAACCCTGAGGAACTAAGAAGAAAAACACGTCGGGTTCTGATTGACCTAAACCGGATGATTGCTGACGAGGAAGCAAAGTATAATAAACGAAAATTAAATTTGTCACGAAATTATATAAAAAAATCAAAATATATTGATAATGCAAATCATAGTTGGCAGCAATTTTCAGATAATTTAATATCTATTTCAAACCAGTTGCCTATAAAAAAATTTAAAGAACTTTTTAATCGTGTAAACGGTGAAAATTATTTTAATGAATTTATTCAATATCATATCCCTGAAAGATTAGTAGTATTTAAACAACGGTTTAAAGATAAGGCTGAATTAGCTGAAAATATATTATCGGTTGCACAAAGTGACAAACGTTTCCAATTAACAAATAGTTTGCAAAATGAATTATATAAAGATAATCTGCAATCCAGAGTGGATAGATTTCGATATCGAATTTATGACCGTACTGTTCATCCCACCCAAATGTATGCTCTCAATGTTGAAATAATCTTTAATCGTATACTTGATCAATTATTACAGGTTGGAACGGTAAATACCAGTTTAATTCAACAAGCAATATTCGCATTAGCTGATGAATTTTTAGGGCTAAATGTACCGATTAATTCCGTAGAGGAAGCGGATGAATTAGTAGCAGATTTGAAAATGATCATTATGGCAGAAAAATTTACCCGCTTAAATTTACAAGATAGCCCGATTTCATTTCTTTCATTCTGGGGTGATTGGGATGGCAGCACACGACCATCCGGACAGGGACACCGTTTGGTGATGGCTGTTCTGATCGAAAATGTTAACTGCCTGGCAAACTTGCTGACGTCTTTGATAAGTTTTGATCCATCAATAAATATAGACCAGAACCTATTAACCGAATTACGTCAACTAAAAGAAAATAATAAAAGATCTTTACAATTATCAAATAAAATTAATTCATTAACCAATGAATTGGAAAAACGATATTTCAAAGTTCTGCCTATTGATGAAAAAGTAAATAAACTAAGACAGATGGGACAACGGTTTGGTTTTGTTAAGGATCCAATATCAGCTTTATGGCAGCATAATGACAGGTTGGAAAAAAAGATGCTTGAACTGCGTAATCAGCGCAGCAAAACAATGGAGCATTATTTTTCATTAAACAAACAATTAAGGAAAACGTTATACAGTCTTCTTCCGAAAATTGAAAAAAACTTTCATTCAAATGAGTTAGCCTTACTATTCGGTTCCTATCGTGACTTGTTAAAAAGATTTGTTTTGACGCCAAGAATTCATCAAAAAATTATTACATCAACTGATCAGTTTACTATTGATACAACACTTCAGAATATTATAGAAATTAATAAAATTTCCGGAAAATATGGTAATCCTGGGATGGTATTAGCCCTGCAGGTAAGCATGACTACTGAACCGGAATCCATTATAGATTTAGATCGCAAGTCGAGATCGAAAAGGGAACAATGTTTACGTGATAATCCGGATTGCACACTTCCTTTCCTTGGTTTGATACCACTATTTGAAGACAGTCAAACAGTAAGTAATATGGAGACCTTTCTGGATAAATTATGGGAATATAGCATTCAAAGTCGCCGCATTCATCAAGATACAAATGAAAGATTTACAGAATTAATTTCAGAAGTATTTGTTGCAGGATCAGATTTAAGCCAGCAGGTGGGGCAACCGGCAAGTTTGGCTCTTTTTAAAGAAGCAAAATTCCATGCAATCCGCTGGTTTGCTGAAAGGGGATTGGTTGAAAAGGTACGTGTTAAACTTGGCAGCGGAGAACCGGCACAACGTCAGGGTGGATATTATGACTCTTCATCAGGGGAAGCGGCATTCTTAACATCTAAAGACGCCACAGAAAGATTGACAAAAACTATCAAAGAATCATCTTATAAAAGTACTCAATATGCAAAAAGTCCTTTGCGAGGTGTCTTATCGGGTGGTGATTTAAGAACCTTTCAGAGCACAATTTCTGAAAAAATAAGAATGATTCCAATGGAAGAGCGGGCACAATTGCTCCATCATATAAGAGAATCACAAAGATTTCACATGAATGAAATTTCGAGAGCAAGTGAACCACTTTTAGATACAAGATTACAATATAAAAAGCAGGGTGTGCATGAATTAGAAACTATTATTCATAAAAAACAGGATGAACATTATAATCAATTTTTAGAAATATCAACACGTAATTTCCGTGATATTCTTTATGGTAGGGATGAAGATGTTATAGGTATACACATTATCTCTTATTTTATATCGCGGTCAATACCTACATTACGAGACAGGCCCACAATACGCCCCAGTCGGGAGATGAGTCACGACGGAGGGCAAAAAATTATTGAAAGAATTGCACGAACTTTGCCACTTTCCCATTATGGCAGTTTGTTGAGAGCCATCGGTCATAATCGTGCACAAACGATGGTATTGGGAATTAATCAACTAAGTACTGGCTTGTTCCGTGCATTATCTGAGTTCATCAAAGCGCAAAAAAATTATAGTGATGGAATAACATTAATTAGTGATCGAATTTTACCAAATTTACCGGTACATGATTTGTTGCATACATTACGTATATATCACGATCCCGATCTTTACTATATTAAGCGCCTGGAAAATACATTCCCGGCTGGCAATTCGTCATTTATATTATTGCAGGAAGATAACGATGCAATTAGTAATTTAATTGTTCTTCTTCAAAAAGAGTTATTAAGACGCCATGGTTTAGATGTAACGGATTTCTTTAATAGTGAAGGATTCTTGACCCAATTACTTCCTTCACTAAGACCTGATTTAGCGATTTTATTGCAACCGGATCTGTTTAATACTGATGTTGAAGAATTAATTTATAAGATTGATGGATCGATAGATAAAGAATGGATAAATGAAATAAAATTATTGTTGGAAATCCCCATAAATATACATTCCTTTCGGGAAAAGATATGGGGATTGATAGAGGAACCAATATATCAGCAAATAGAAAGCTTTATACATCTTTCATTAGCTATTTATAAAGTATACCAGGGAACAGGTTCTGCTGATATGGCATTTTCTACCGAGCCGGGAAAAGTTATGCGGTTAAGCGCTGAGGTTAAAGATTTACTGCGTCGCAATAAAGATGATTCAATGCGTCAATTTCTAATAGCTGCAGTACATTATTTAACTCAATTGCCAGAAACTATGACTGAAATCCCAATAGATATTATTCGAACACTGCGAGATGTACAGAGAATCGTGAAGATTGAGGAACAGGCTTTTTCAAAAAATGAACAGGATTTAATACGATTTTATATTTTACAAATTGCACGACTTTGTGGTGAGAATGGATAATTTATCATTATAAAAGTGAAGGGAGAAGCTTATTAATTAACACTTTTCTCTCTTCACTTTACATTAATTTACATACTGCTCAACGAAATATTTGGCAGTTAGATATTCGCCAGTGGCTTCTTTTATCATTTCATTCCATTCCAGTTTTTTTCCCGGAAAATATATCTGTTTCTTTAAATAATCACCTGCTTCACCTTTATCCCAGAAAGTAACTTCTTTCATATTCGCGTCTTTGTAGAATATTTGTGCCACATAATTTTTTACCTGGGAAGCGAAAATTTCACCCAACTGATAATTCTGATAATATACAGGATATGTGGCTATATGAATTTTTGTAGCCCAATCGGGTCCGACCGTTCCTTCAGGTCGTTTGATAAATTGATACTTTTCAACCAAATGAACTGGTTGAAAATATAATCGTTCAAAAACCGGAAACATTGCCTGCTTTATGTAACTATAAACTCGATAGGATTCTAAAAGCAATTGATAATAGCTGTGACAAAATTATAATTATTCAGGATGCGGATGGTCCGCAAAACAAAGTGGACAGATATAAAAGAATAAAGAATCACGTT
>DAOWAQ010000353.1 GCA_030634505.1 Calditrichia bacterium | reverse complement strand
TTCTGTATTTAAGGGTAATAGTTTATGCACTCGAACGCAAAACGTGCGGTGGTTTTAGTCAATGATTGTGGCTATTTAAAATAAATTGTAAAATTCACATAGCTCACGGATTTTTTTGCACTAAGTGAGCACTGACCGTTATATGCTTTTAGTCTAAAAGTTTATTATTTAATTTCTTAAAAATTTTGTACTGCTTGAAATGTTTAAGTGTCAATACTTGTTTGTCGATAAAATATTATGAAAAACAGGTTGAATCTGTTAAATTACTAAAAAAAAGAACGGCCTCCTGGTAATTAAAAATTTATTTCATTTGCATGTGGTGCAATATGTATGAAGAAATATTACCCATTTGCCTGATTTTCACTGCACTAAGTATTCGTAACGCAAATCCACACTTTATCTCGTCCGAGAAATATAAATACTATCCCTACGAACTCACCCACAAGCTGTTGACTCAATCACAAATTTTTACCACCAGGGGGTGGATTGTGGGTTGCTTCAATTAAAAAGTTCTGACACGATTCACCTTGTCTCTTACTATAGATAGATCGGAGTATCGTTGTGTTGCCTGCTGGATTGAATATTTGTATCCTTCCCGAGCCTCAAACCCTGCAAGAGTTGTGTAAAACACAAATTGATTAAAACGGAGGTATGTCATGTACAAATCAAGTTTTATCAAATGTGTTTTTTTAATCGTGCTTTTCTTCTTTGTGTTAATGCATTCTAATGCCTATGCTCAACAAACTGATATAGATGAATTGCTAGAATTAGATATTTCAGATTTGATGGAAATCAAAGTTATTTCTGCATCAAAAACGATTCAAACAATAAACGAAGTACCTGCTACTGTACGTGTTGTTACCGCAAAACAAATTAAAGAACGCGGTTATTTTTCTCTTGAAGATGTGCTCAGTGATCTACCGGGATTCCAGTTTCGAAATATAATGGGATTTAATAGTTATTCATTCTTACGCGGTGCACCCAGTCAAAACAATTTAATCCTGGTTTTAGTTGATGGAATACAAATAAATGAACTCAATTCAGGTGGATTTTATGGTGGTATTCATTACAATCTTGCCAATGTTAAACAAATAGAGGTTGTTTATGGACCTTCATCTGCTCTGTATGGTACAAATGCCATTTCCGGAATAATTAATATTATTACCAATGAACCTGAAGATGTGCAAGGTGGATCAGTTAATGTGCTTGGTGGATCCTTTAATACAGCCAGCGGCGACGGGCGTTATGGATATTATGATGAAACAAATGAACTTGGATTTGTTGTTTCTGCAACGTATAAACAAAGTGATAAAGCTGATCTGGGTGGAAGTGAAGGTGATAATAATTGGACTGCCAATATGGAAAATTTTGAAAATGATCTGGCTTTTGATGGAAAAGTTAAATTTAAAGATTTTAAAGCCGGATTTGTTTTTCAGGACAAAATAGCTTCACGTACGACAAATTATAAAACAATAGGAACAGACACTTTGGATTCGGGTACCGAATGGAATATTAGATTTTTTAATGGATACGCCAGTTATGTTTATGACAACAATACAAATTGGTTTTCAAGATCGCAGATTTATTATCGAAATGCAACTGTGATGAATAATACCATAGCTTATATTCGAGCTGATACCGCAGGACAACATGGGCAGGTTGGATACTATCGGCCTAATAATCTAATTGGTTTCGGAGAACAGTTTAATTATCAATTTGAAGATAACTTAAGCCTTGTTGCCGGGCTTATTCTTGAAAAAGAACAACTCGCGGAAGGATTTTCAAAGTCTTTTAGTGGAGATCCCAATATTAAACCACCAACTCCGGAAAAACCAAAATCGCTGAATAATGATCTGCTCAGTATATATCTGCAGGGGCAGTATAAATTTATTCCTTCAACAGAATTAACAATTGGACTAAGACACGACAATAGTTCATATTATGGTAAAGTATATACTCCGAGAGTAGGAATTGTTTATGGACAGGATAAATTCACCGCAAAGATTCTTTACATGGAAGCATTCAGAGCCCCAAAACCATGGGACTATACCTGGGGAGACGGAAATCCTGATCTTGACCCTGAACGAATGGCATCATACGAGTTTATAGTTGCATACAATTTTACGGATAATTTAACATCTGACATTTCACTTTATAAGAATAGTATCAGGGATAAGTTAACCAAATCTGCGAATCCAAAGAGCTGGGTAAATAGTGATCAACTGGATACAGAAGGATTGGAATTAAGCCTGGAATATATTAAAGGAAGAATTGGTGGATATTTAAATTATACCTGGAACAATTCAGAGTTTAAAGACGGAGAAGAAGTACCTGAGATAGCTCACCACGGTTTTAATACAGGTATATCATATTCCTTTACAAAAAACCTGAAAGTTGTAGTCAGAGGGAACTATTTGGGCGAAAGAAAAAATCCGGTGGTGATTAGTACAACCGGAGATGATAAAATTGAAGCATATTTTGTTTTGCATTTAACCATATCATTTTATGAGTATAACAATTTTGATGCACAATTATCAGTTAATAATCTTTTAGATACTGAATATTTTCATACCTCAAATAGACCACCGCAAAGGTATAGGCAGCCGCAAAGAACAATTTTATTTAAAACAGGATTTATACTATAAATCATGATACATTATTTTAAATCAAAATATATGCAGCTATTCCTGATTACATTTCTATTATATATTTTTTCAGCTCCGGCACAAATGGCTGATGATATAAGCCGTGAAGACCAGATTAAAGCAGTATTTATCTATAATTTTACCAAATATATTCAATGGCCCGAATCTGACACTTCTGAAGTTTTTATAATTGGAGTTTTAGGAAATAGTAACTTGGTTATTCCTTTACGGAGAATTGCCCAAAAACGATTAGTTAATAACAAAAAAATACAAGTAATTCAATTTTACAACATTGAAGATGTAAAAAACTATCACATCCTTTTTTTATCTCCGGGAATTGAAGAACATTTTCAGGTAATTCTACAAAAAATTAGATCTAAAAATATTCTAACTATTGGAAATGAGAATAATTTTGCTCACCTGGGAGGCATAATTAACCTCATTCGAGTTGAAGGAAAAATAAAATTTGAGATGAATCTGAAAGCCCTTAACCGCGGAGGGCTTCTGGCTGGTTCTCAACTTCTAAAACTAGCAATATTAGTAGAAGAAAATGAGGAAAAAAATATGAGAAATTTCAGAGACTTATCT
>DAOWAQ010000252.1 GCA_030634505.1 Calditrichia bacterium | reverse complement strand
CTTGGAGCAAAGGCCACAACTTTTCACATCCCCCTAGCCCCGTTTCCTCCAAGGGAGTCCCGATGGGAAAAGGGGGAATTATCTATTTTTAATTTTAACTTACTTTAAAGACAATCTCACCTAGATTTTCTATCGTACCTCTTATTTCATCACCTTTTATTATCGGGCCAACGCCGGAGGGTGTGCCGGTTAAGACAATATCTCCAGGTTCCAATGTAAAAATTGAAGAAATGTATTCAACTAATTTTCCCGGAGAAAAAATCATTTGATTTGTGTTTCCAGCCTGTCGCAATTTGTTATTCACATAAAGTTCTATCTTTAATTCATCAATATTATTTAGATCCTTCAGCGGAACAAAAGAGCCTATCGGGCAAGCGCCATCAAACCCTTTGCTTACACTCCAGGGCAACCCCTTTTTCTTTGCCGCAGATTGATGGTCTCTTAAGGTTAAATCCAGAGCAATTCCAGCGCCGGTTACATAGTTTGTCCAATCACTCGCTTTAATTGCTTTTGCTTCTCTACTTATAAGTAATGCTAATTCTATCTCATGATGAACCTCATGACTAAATGAAGGTATTTTGATTTGTTGGCCTTCATTTAAAATTGCAGTTGAAGGTTTTAAAAACAAAACCGGATCTGATGGTTTTTCTGCAGACATTTCTGATATATGCTCTGCATAATTTCGCCCTACACAAACTATTTTGCCGACTGAAAATTCGGTGTTTGGTTTAAGAATTACTATCGCCATACATTTCCTCATCTATTATTCTGAAAAACGCAGGCCTGCCCTGAACAACATCCAGTTTTTGAATAATATTTAACGCAACCTGAATATCTTTTTCCTGTGCATGATTTATAAATATATGTACATATGCCTGATTCTGTTTTTTCTCCCTTTTTTCTGCTGTAGCGTATGCGGCATTTATATTTATTTTGTAGTCCCCAAGAATTTTTGCTATTTTTCCCATCACACCCGGTTGATCGGAACAATGTACCCGGATATAATATCCTGAATAGATTTCTCCAATCGGTAAAATGTTTTTTGAATTCCACAATGGAAATTCATACATGTATTTGGTAGAAGTCTTAATCGTTGTAGCAATATCTACAAGATCTCGTATGATCACACTGGCAACAGGGTAAATCCCTGCTCCTTTTCCATAAACCATAAATTCGCCAATAATATCAGTTTTAACATAAAATGCTATATAATCATTGATAACCGATGTTAGTGGATGATTTAAAGGAATCAACGTTGGGTGAACCCTTAATTCTAATCCTTCCTTTTTGTCTTTGATAATAGCCAATAATTTAAATTCATATCCATATCTTTTTGCACACTTAATGTCAAATGGAGTAAGATTTGAAATTCCTTCTGCATATATATTTAGGTCACTTATCTCCGCTCCAAATATCGTTGCAGACACAAGGGCTATTTTTTGCGCTGCATCAACTCCCTCGTAATCCAGCATCATGTAACCTTCGGTAAGCTCTTTTAATTGAGGTGATTTTAATACTTCTTTTAAAGTGCAATTATCTTGTGTCATTTTTGTTAATATATAATTTGCGCTACCGCTAACAATTCCCCACATTGAATTAATTTTAGCTGCAATCAGGTCTCTGCGAAGTGTTTTTACCAAAGGTATTCCGCCGCCGATAGCTGCTTCAAATCTCAAATGGATTTGTTTTTCTTTTGCAAGATCGAATACTTCTTTTAGTTTACTTGATAAAAGAGCTCTATTTGCCGAGACAAGATGGCAACCCTTTTCAACAAATTTCTTGATTATAGAATAGGTGGGCTCAATCCCACCGATTGCATCAATTACGACCTGAACAGATTCATCTTTTAGTATTTTCTCTACTTTATCCGTAATCAATTCTTTTGGAATCATTCGGTGTCTTTTATAATTGGTATGTTTGACCAATATATATTTCAGGTTGAGATCCACTCCCGTTTGGTTGATAATCTTCTGGTGATTATTTTTCCATAATTCAAAAATTCCATGACCCAGTTTGCCACAACCCAATAAAGCAAAATTGATTTGTTTTCTTTTTGGCATATGATTTCTTATCCTTTTTTGACTTCACAATGCATTTTTTGAAAAAATAGGTAATTGATGTTATTGATTCAACCCCTATCCCATTAAATTCATTTAAATAAACACTAAGGGTGGATAGTTTGTTAACTTTGTAATAGATTTAAAATTTAGTTAAATTGACATTTCATTAAAAGTATTGGACTATGAAAAAATCAGATACAAACAAAGAAATTATTGTTGTCGGGGATCGCGTACTTATTCAACCTGATGAGAATAAAATGAAAACATCGCACGGCCTCTATCTGCCACAAGGTGTAGAAGAAAAAGAAAAAGTCCAGTCTGGTTATGTTGTAAAAATTGGGCCGGGCTACCCCCTTCCCGATCCCAATGCTTCATCAGATGAACCCTGGAGTAAATCGCAATCAGAAAATAAATATTTAGCGCTACAGGCAGAAATCGGAGATTATGTAATATTTTTGCGAAAATCCGGTGTTGAAATTGAATGGGAACTTGAAAAATATATCATTGTTCCTCATCATTCCATTCTATTAATTATTCGCAATAACATCCTGAAAAATCTCGATTCCCAGGAATAATTAATTTACCTTCCTTTATTCCCCATTCACAAAATGTCCACAATTGTTATTCTGAACAAAGTGAAGAATCTCTGCTTTGGTTCAGTGTAGACTCACAAAAGAATCTTTTGTTTACACTTTATGAATAAGATTGCTTCTCCCGATAAATCGGGATCGCAATGACAGAAATATGTCGAACAGATCCCCTCCTTACCAAGGAATGGACATAGGGGTGGTTAAAAAATTGACAACATCAATTTCCATTTTCGTAAGCAGATAAATCCAACAATCCATGCCCTGACAAATTAAAAAGTATCGTTTTTTCTTTACCTTCTTCTTTTGCTTTCAATGCTTCCAAAATAGCGCCTTGAATAGCATGTGAAGTTTCCGGAGCTGGAATAATCCCTTCAGATTTAATAAAAAGCTTTGCGCCGGAAAAAACTTCTTCCTGCGATAATGCTTTTGCTGAAATTAAATTTTCTTTTAATAGTGCACTTACTAATGGCGCTGCACCATGATATCGTAAACCGCCGGCATGAATTGCAGGTGGAATGAATTCATGTCCTAAAGTAAACATTTCCATCAACGGGGTAAATCCGGCAACATCCCCAAAATCATATTTCATTTCACCTTTGGTTAAAGTTGGGCATGATTCAGGTTCGATTGCAATAAACTCAATTTCTTTTCCATTTATTTTATCTCTCAAAAATGGAAAAGATAATCCGGCAAAATTACTCCCGCCGCCGTGACATCCAACAACAACATCGGGATATTCTCCAATTTTTTCAAATTGTTTAAGAGCTTCCTGACCTATTATCGTTTGATGAAGTAACACATGATTCAAGACACTGCCAAGAGAATATTTTGAACTTTCATTTTGTAATGCTTCTTCTATGGCTTCTGAAATTGCAATACCTAAGCTTCCCGGACAGTCTTTATCCTGTTCCAAGATTTTCTTCCCTGATTCAGTGCGCTCTGATGGAGAAGGATAAATATCACCACCGAAGAGGTTAATCATTGTTTTGCGATAAGGCTTTTGGTCATAACTGATTCTCACCATATAAACGACACATTCCATACCAAATAGCTGGCAAGCATATGCCAGCGAACTGCCCCATTGACCTGCTCCAGTTTCAGTGATTAATTTTTTGGTTCCTTCCATTTTGTTATAGTAGGCTTGAGCAATGGCTGTATTTGGTTTATGGCTGCCCGTCGGTGAGACACCTTCGTTTTTATAGTATATTTTTGCCGGTGTATTTAATGCCTTTTCCAATCCGGTGGCCCTTATCAATGGAGAGGGACGATAGACTGCATATGCTTCTCTT
>DAOWAQ010000163.1 GCA_030634505.1 Calditrichia bacterium | reverse complement strand
GCTTTATCCGCACCTCCAACATCAGCAGCAGCCACAACCAGATTGTTGGCCGGAATATTCTTTGTAATGAAATCCAATAAAGTATTTGATGCATGCAAATCCTCAAGTTTTGTATTATTAAAAAATCCCTGTATAGCTTCTGCGTGAATATCAAGGGTTATTACCCTGTCGGCACCGGACGTTTCTAAGAAAGATGAAACCTGTTTGGCTGTAATTCCTTCTCTCGTTTTTTTTCGTTCCTGCCTTGAATACGGAAATTGTGGTACTACAACAGTTATTGAATCAGCATCAGATTGGTAAGCTGCGTTAATTGCAGTAAATAACGCCATTTAATTGTCATATATGCTTTTTTCTGTGTTAGGGACATCAATGGAGTGAATTAGGTAAAGATCAGCGCCTCTTATATTTTCATTGGTAACTGTTTTTATTTCTCCATTTGCAAATGTAATTTCTTCCATGTCTACCAATTTTAAATCGATATATTTATCTTCTTTAGCTAATATTGTATTCAAGTATTTTAAAACTCTCAAAGCTAAAGGTTTACCTGATTTACAGGCCATAATACACAATTCACCTCTATTTTGCCTTTTGGAAGTAAATCGAATAGACATTTTATCTCCTTAATATTTATAAGAAATTATCATTGTGTTAATTACATAATTTAATGTTAATTCGTAGAATTTGTAAAATTCATTTTATTTGGAAAGTGCTTTGAAATTATTTCCAATATAAATTCATGAACTTTATCGTTACTCGCCAGAATAAATGAATTATTTAAATGATTGTTTTCGTTCCAGAAATCTGTCACTTTTCCACCGGCTTCGGTGATTAATAACTCTCCGGCAGCCATATCCCATGGCTTAAGTCCCATCTCCCAAAATGCATCAAAATGACCGGATGCAACATAAGCAAGGTCAATGGCTGCAGCTCCCAATCTTCTGATTCCACTGCATCGTTTGAAAATATCTTTAAAACAATCCATATAGGGGTCTATCATGTTTTTATTCTTAAATGGAAACCCGGTGGCAAGTAAACTTTTTTCCAGATTATCAGCATCACTAACACTTAGTTTGGTGTTATCCAGATATGCTCCTTTTCCTTTTTCAGCATAATACATATCATCTTGCATTACGTCTAATACAACAGAGCTAACAATTTGATTATTTACTTGAAGTGCAACAGATACTGCAAAAACCGGGATACCATTGATATAATTCTTTGTCCCATCCAATGGATCAATTATCCAGCAATGGCTATGATTCCTGTTTTGGTCTCCACTTTCTTCCGCAAGGATTGAATGTTCAGGATATCGATTGTGAATAATAGAAATTATTTTTTTTTCAGCTTGTTCATCAACAAAGGTAAGAAAATCGTTTTTGGTTTTTTCTCTAATATCAGATACACGGATTTTTCTAAAATGCTGTTTTAAAATTTTTCCGGCTTCAGTGGCTGTCTCTTTTGCAATATTCAGCATATTAAATATTCTAAGTAATGTTTAGATTTCCAAATTCTTTGAGTTTGTTAATTACAAGATTTTTTAACTCATTCAATCTTTCTTCGGTTCTTGCTTCAAATCTTAATACTAATACAGGTTGAGTATTAGAGGCTCTGACTAAGCCCCAGCCGTCTCCAAATAATATACGGACGCCATCTATATCATTAACCTGGTAATTATCGGAAAAATATTTTTTTGCTTTCTCGGCAATTTCAAATTTAATTTCGTCAGATTCTGTTTCAACTCTTATTTCCGGAGTCGAAAAATATTTTGGTACATCAGATAATAATTCAGACAATTTTTTGTCAGTATTAGATAAAAGTTCTACCAATCTCGCTGAAGCATAAATAGCATCATCGTATCCAAAATACCTGTCAGCAAAAAACAAATGACCGCTCATTTCTCCCGCAAATGGAGAATTTAATTCTTTCATTTTCTTTTTTAATATAGAATGACCTGTTTTCCACATCACGGGAGTTCCACCAAATTTTTCAATCATTTCAGGCAACGCCTGTGAACATTTTACTTCAAAAATTATATTTGCTCCAGGGTTTTGTTTTAATATTTCACGGGAGAATAGAATCATTAACTTATCGCCCCAAATAATATTGCCTTTTTCATCAACAACGCCTATCCGATCGGCATCACCGTCATAACCAATTCCAACATCTGCATTAGTTTCTTTGACCGTTTTAATCAGAACCTGAATATTTTTTTCAACTGTAGGGTCGGGATGATGATTTGGAAAATTTCCATCGGGAGTATCAAAAAGATCAATAGTTTCAACCCCAAGTTCTTTGAATAAATCATGGGCGACTAACGATCCAGCGCCATTACCGGAGTCAATTACTACTTTTAACTGTTTCTTTATATTAATATTATTTTTTAAATAATTCTTATATTTTTCTTTTAAATCAAGCTCTTTGGTAGTGCCACTTCCTGTAATAAATTTATTTGAATTAATTATTTCTTTGATTTTTTGAATTTCCGTTCCAAAAACAGGAGCGTTGAACAGCGATAACTTGAAACCATTAAACTCAGGCGGATTATGGCTGCCGGTGATCATAATGCCGGCATCTACATTGAGTTCATGCATACTAAAGTATTGAACCGGGGTTGGTACTTGTCCGATATTAATAACGTCTATTCCGCTTGATGTAAGTCCTTTAATTAATTGTTTTAAAAATCTATTAGTTGATAATCTAACATCTCCACCCACTGAAACTGATTTCGCCCCTTGTTCAGTAATATAAGTGCTAAATCCTTTTCCAATTTGTTCTACTACTTCATCTGTTAAATCTTGATCGACTACACCACGAATATCATATTCCCTAAAAATATATGGATTGATCATTTGTACTTTCTAATTTAATTTTGCCTTGAATTAATTGGAATTATACATTTAATAGAAATTTAAATTTAAGTCGTGAGACTATTAAGTTCAATTTAATTCATGCTGAAACTAACTAAAAAAGAATTAAAATCTAAAAATGGAATTAATGGAAAAGTTTTAATAGCTTATAACAATAAAATATATGATGTGAGCGGATCACTATTGTATAAATTTGGAATACATTTTAATCATGAAGCAGGGTATGATTTGACAGATTTTTTGCATGATGCCCTGCATGGAGAAGAGGTCTTGGATAAGTTTCCTATTATTGGTGAATTAATATAAATAAATTTGATTTTAGGCAATATTTTTATAATTTTCAAATAAATACAGATTGAAAGGTTTATAATGACAGATTTAAATTCACGTGTTTTAAAAGCTCTTGACAGTATCCGTCCCGGTTTACAGGCTGATGGTGGAGATGTGGAGCTTGTTAGAATTGATGAAGATGGAAAAGTAGTTGTAAAATTAGTTGGCGCCTGCGGTGGATGTCCAATGTCACAGATTACTCTTTATCAGGGAATTGAAAGAATTCTCAAAATGCAGGTACCGGAAGTTTCTTCAGTTGAAGCGATCTAATATTGAATGAAAGATAAAAACACCATGATTGAAGTAAATGTGAACGGGATATTTTTGACCCAATCACAAGCTAGTGGAATAATTTTAAAAGAAAAAAATGGGGATAGAACTCTGCCCATAGTGATTGGTGAATATGAAGCTCAATCAATCGCTTTGGGTCTGGAAAAAATTAAACCACCACGACCTATAACCCATGATCTTACTTTAAATCTATTGGAATCCTGTGGAGTAAAAATAGATAGTGTGTTGATAACTGAGCTAAAGAATAATACATATTATGCTGTTATCAGATTGTCAAAAAGTTTGGAATTCTGGGATGTTGACGCCAGACCGAGTGATGCTATTGCGATGGCAGTAAGATCAATGATTCCTATCTTTGTCGAAGAAGAGGTTATGAAAGTAGGATCTTACAAATCAAGTGAACAAGGTAAAGACGCAGATATTAAATCGATTTTTTCAGCAGCAGATGAATTGGATAAATTAAAAGAGGAATTAAAAAAAGCGGTAGACAGTGAAGACTATGAAAAAGCTGCATCATTGCGGGATAGAATAAGGGATATGGAATCTGGTTCTTCTAAAATTTAAAATATATTTATTTTTGCAATCCTTACATAAATCATAACATAAAAAAAGAGCAAACAATGAATGATTATCATTTATTAGTCAGATTATATGGAGTCCGGGGAAGTTATCCGGTTACTTTTGCAAATGGCACTAAATATGGTGGAAATACTTCATGTATAATGGCAAGAACACCGTCTCATGTTGTCATATTTGATGCCGGCTCCGGATTAATTCAAGCTGGGAAAGACCTAATTCCTGAAATTCTAGAATATAAAAAAACGAGTTCTGAACCATTTCAAATTACAATAATGTTTACGCATACGCACATAGACCATTTGATGGGACTTAATTTCTTCACTCCTGTGTATATGCAAGGTGTGCATATGAATTTTATTGGCCCTTCCACACTTGGAGTTGATCTGGAAGATATACTGCGCACAACATGTGAACCACAATATCATCCTGTTTCAATGGATGAATTTCGCAGTACAAAATATTTTGAAAATGTCAACGAAAATATGATTGTTTATTTTTTAAAAGACGATCCAAATCCTTATATTGATACAACGGGGGCTCCTGCTCCTGATGGAACAGAGTTAACAATTAAAAATATGAAATACTATTTCCATCCAAAGGATGGCAGTTATAATTACCGAATTGAGTGTGCAGGTAAGTCATTGGTGTACGCAACAGATGTTGAACAATATGTTGAATCGGATCAACGTTTGGTAAAGTTTGCTGAAAAAACTGACGTATTAATTCACGATTCACAATACGATCTTGATCAATATAAACTTTTCCAGGGTTATGGTCACAGTAATTACAAAATGGCTTGCGATGTAGCCAAGCGGGCAAAAGTAAAAAAATTACTTTTATTTCATCATGATCCCAATAATAATGATGAAGCATTAGAAAAAATTGAAACTGAAGCAAAGAAGCTATTTGCAAACGCTCAACTGGCTAAAGAAGGTTGGGAGTTTAAGGTTTAATTAGGATTAGTATTTTTATTAGAATTATCGCTTTTATCAGGTATTGATTTTTAGATGCTGGTTTTTCGTAACTGGTAATTGATCATTAATCATTACTGCTCCTGCAACTGCTGCTACCACTTTATTTTTTTCTTTTTTCTTTGCTTTTTTATCTCTGTTCTTGTTTTTACTC
>DAOWAQ010000054.1 GCA_030634505.1 Calditrichia bacterium | reverse complement strand
GTCCTCTACAGATTTTTGCATTTCCGCTGCAGATATTATTGGTATATATTCAACACCGGGAGATACATTTAAGTCATTTGGTGCACTTATTAAAACAACATTTGCACCGCGGTAAAAGGCTTCTGCAGCTAATGAAAATCCCATTTTACCGGAGGAACGATTAGTAATAATTCTCGCCGGATCAATTTCCTCTTCCGTCCTACCAGCTGTAATCAATACATTTTTACCTTTTAAATTCTTGGTCTTTTCAAGTTTATAAGATAACCAATGATTGATAAACCAGGAATCCTGCAACCTGCCCGTTCCGGTATAACCGCAAGCCAAATCGCCTGAATCCGGAGGAATAATAATCACTCCTCGTTTTTGTAATAAATCAATATTTTGTTGAACAGCAGGATTGGACCACATATTTGAATTCATGGCAGGCGCTACAACCAATTTCTTATGTGCTGCCAGACAAACTGTGCTCAACAAATCGTCGCCAATGCCATGGCATATTTTACCAATGATGTTTGCAGTAGCTGGCGCAATTATTACTGCATCTGCCCAATCCGCCAAATCGATATGAACTGTAGCGCTAAATTCATTCTCAGGAAATAATGTAGTATGAATTTTTTTTCCAATCAGAGTTTCAAATGTTAGAGGTGTAACAAATTCTTGAGCTGATTTCGTCATAATTATTTCAACTTCAGCTCCATTTTTAACCCATTCTCGTACAAAGTACGCTGCTTTATACGCAGCAATTCCACCGCTTACGCCCAATAATATATTTTTGCTTTTAATATAATGCATCTGAATTTTAAATTAAATTAATAGTCTATAATTAATTCATCGATTTTATTTACAGTTTCGTAAAAATTATGGTTTATAATTACGTAATCAAATTTTTTGGACTGATCATATTCAAATGGTAGTCTTTCCAATCGTTTTTTTATTATTACGGTTTCTTCACTATTTCTACCTTTTAACCTTCGGATTAGTTCATCTTCGGTTGGCGCTTTTATAAAAATTAATAATGTTTCCGGATATTTCTCTTTTATGCTTAAAGCTCCATTGACGTCAATATCAAAAACAACGATTTTTTTTTTTTGTAAATAATCTTCCACTGTTTTTTTTAGAGTTCCATAAAAATCCCCGTGAACTTGTTCATATTCCAGAAAACTTCCCGATTCAATTTCTTCATTAAATTTTGTTTCTGAAATAAAAAAATAATCTTTTTTATCAATTTCATTTTGGCGTTTTTGACGTGTTGTGGCTGAAATTGAGATAACAAGCTCTTTGTGTCGCGCTACTAATGATTTTATCAAACTTGTTTTACCGGCTCCTGAAGGAGCAGAAAATGCAATTAGCCTACTTTTAAATTTTTTCATTAAACTTTCTGTTTAATCTAATTTTCCATATTGTAATAACTGGTAGTTCTAAAATTATTCCAAATTTTGAATTTGTTCTCTTAATTTTTCAATCTCTTCTTTTATACCAATTGCCAAATGAGAAATTTCAACATTCGTGGTTTTTGAACCAATGGTATTTGTTTCACGGTGCATTTCTTGTAATATAAATGTAAGAGATTTTCCGACCTCTTTTTTCGTTTTTAGAATTGAATCAAATTGCTGAATGTGACTTATCAATCTTGTACATTCTTCCGTTACGTCAACCCGATCTGCGAGTAAAGACAATTCCATTTCAAGTCTATTTTCATCTACTAATTTTCCATTTAACAAACTCTGAACACGTTCATATAATTTGTCATATTCTTGTTTCGGATTGTCTTTTCCAAACACAATTATTTTATTTGTATTTTTTTCAATCACCCGGATACGCTGATCAATATCTACAACAATATTAACTGCTTCATTATTGCGCATTTCAATTAAACTATCAAGCGCCTCATTTACCGTTATCAATATGTTCTCTAATAACAATTCGTCATCTAAATCTTCTTCTGCAGGCTGCATCAAATCTTTAAATTGCAAAATATAATCAAGACTAATATCTTCGCTTAAATTCAAATTTGATTTTATTTTAGTTATTAATTTGTAATAGTATTGCAGCGCTTCTTCATTCAACTTAATGCCTTCAAATCCATTGGCACTGTTGTTGTTCAATGTGATATTTAGTGTTACTTTTCCCCTGAATATTCTCTTTTTAATTTCATTTTTAATGGGTTGTTCAAATAAATCAATACTTTTAGGTAACCGAATGATTGTGTCTAAATACCTATTATTTAGACTTCGGATCTCAGCTTCTATTTCATAATTTTCGAATGTTTTTTTTGATTTTCCATAACCGGTCATGCTATTAGACATCGTTTTCCTCAATAATAATAAAAAATTGTAAGATTGAAATTTAATAAATCACTAATTTAAATCAAAACAAGTAGTACCATTCAAATATATTTATAGAAATAGTTAACACTATTTTTTATTGATACCTTTTTATTAAACGTACTTTTTCTATTTTATTTCGTTTCGCTTGCGTGATGACCAAACTGCAATTATGTATTACCATTTGTTCACCTATTTCAGGTATTCTACCCAATTCTGATAAAATCAGTCCGGAAATAGTTTCATAATTTTCTTCCGGTAGCTTTAGTTTTAATTGATCGTTAATTGTCTCTATGGTTTCAATAGCATCAATTTCCCAGGTATTTTTATTAATTTTTTTGATAGTCTCATTAAAACCAACTGATGCATCATCAAATTCACCAAACAATTCTTCAATCAAGTCTTCAGTAGTAACAAGACCTGCTGTTCCCCCATATTCGTCAATAACTACTGCAATACTTGTATTATTTTTTCTAAATTCTTTTAATAATTCATTACATTTTTTGTTTTCTGGTGTAATTGTAACGGGTTTCATCACTTCTTTGACAGATTTTATGTTTTGGAACAGATCATACATAAAAATTACACCAATAATATGATCGATATCATTTTTATATACCGGTACCTTTGCGAATCCTTTTTCACTCATGAAGATGCGAATCTTCGCTATACTTAATTTAATATCCACTGCTTCAATTTGAGTACGAGGCACCATGGCTTCTCTTACCGGAGTATCCGGTAATTCCAGTACTTTTGAAATTATTTTATGATCCCGCTCTTCAATAATGCCAGCCATTTTCCCTTCATTCATTAATATTGCAACATCTTCTTTTGAAAAAAACACTTTGACATTACTGATTTTCATCCCAAAGGCATTTAAAATTCCGGTTGATGCTGAATTAACAATCCAAATAAATGGCTTCAATAAAAAATGGAAAAAACGAATTGGGTAAATTATTATTAAAATGATTAAATCATCAAATATTCTAAAAAGAGCTTTTGGAAGTATCTCTCCAAATATTAATATAAATGCAGTTATCAGCAACCAAGTTGTAGATTCACTAAAATAATTGATGAGATAAACCGTTGCATATGATGTCGCCACAATGTTCGCAATATTGTTACCTACTAAAGTCGTAGAAATGAAAAGTTCAGGATCACGGAAGAATTTTTCAGCATATATTGCTGATCGGTATTTATTTCTTAACCATAGTTCAAACCTGATTTTATTTGTTGTTATAAATGCAGTTTCTGCTCCAGCAAACAAAAAACTTAATGCTAATCCTACAAATCCAATTAATAGTTCCATTTAAGATTTATTTAAAAATATTTTTTATTTGATCGGGAGTAAAAGGTTTTCTTAAAAGTTTAACATTTTTAAATTTTGAGAGATTCTTTTGAGTATCATTAGCAGAAATCATAACAACCGGAATAGATAATTTCAATTCATTTCTAATTTTGGAAATCATGGTTTCACCATCCATCTCTGGCATTTGATAATCTGTTAAAACTAAATCAAAACTTTTATCCTTCAAAATCGATAATGCATGTCTACCATTTTTAGCAGTTATAATATCTAAATTAGCCTGTTTTAAATAAATTTTAATTAGATTGACCTGATTTGGATCATCATCAACAATCAAAACAGTATTATATTTTTTCTTCATTCTGTTAATTTAATTTTTCTATTCTAAAGTTCATTAAGTATTTCTTCAAGCATCAAATAAAATTTTCCCAAGGGAAAACCAACCACGTTATAAAAACAACCATCTACTTTTTCAATTAACAATGAACCCAATCCTTGAGCCCCATACCCACCGGCTTTATCAAGTGGTTCACTGGTTTTGACATATGCTTTAATTTTATCATGCGGTAATTTTCTAAATTTAACTTTAGTTCTTTCAGAATCAAATTTTGAGATTTCTTTGCTTTTAAGGATTACACCAAATGCAGTAATTACTTCATGTGTTTTACCATTTAATTGTTTTAAGATCTCAAATGCATGATTATCATTTTCCGGCTTTTCTAAGATTTGATTTCCCAACACAACAATTGTATCGGCAGAAATTACTACCGAATTAGGATATTTCTCACTTACTACCCTTGCCTTTTCTTTTGCATTCATTAATGCATAATCTAATGGCTGGAGAGAATTGTGGTTTTTTTCGATTATATTACTTGGTTTAACTTCAAAATCTAATCCAATCATTTTTAATAATTCTAATCTGCGTGGAGATTGAGAGGCTAATATTATTTTAAATTGATCAATATTTTTTAACAATGCTAACATATTTAACCCATATAAACAGCAAATAAACCAACAAGCATATCAATTTTCATTATATTACTTAAACGTCCCAGATTTTCTGGACTTGGATTAGTCCAACTACTTATTACTATATATATTAAAACTGAATGTACACCAAAAACAACTATCATCAAGAAATATATTCCATAAAATCCCGAAAAATATGGCAGTAGTGTAAATAATATTAAAACTATAAAAATGGTGACCGTTAATATTAATGCATTACGTACTCCATATTTAATGGGAAATGTCAGCACACCCTGATTTTTATCGCCTTCAATATCCTGAATATCTTTAATAATTTCTCTTCCAAAATGAAATAAGAATGCAAACCCTGCCGGAAATAATGCTGCACTCACCCTGTTTACAGCCAAACCTCCGTAAATAAAAGCCAATCCAGAAACAAAACTAACTACAAAATTTCCCCAAAGAACAACCCGTTTATATTTGTAACTATACAAAATAAGTATTATACCTGAAACGAAAGCAATTAAAAACATTTCAATATTTATAATAAATGCCAATATCCAGGCAATTAAATAAGAACATGCAAAAAACATCAATGCTTGTTTTTTTGATATTTGTCCTGAAGGTAGTAATCTTTTTGGTTTATTTATGCGATCAATTTCAATATCAAAGTAATCATTTATAACATTTGCTCCCACTGTAATCAATGATGCACTTAAAGCCGCAAGAAAAACGTTTATTAATGGATTCAGTGCTCCCGATATTCCAGCAGCAATAAATATTGTTACAAATGCTATAAGTACATTTGCCGGCCTTGAAAAAACAATAAATTTTTTAATGTTTAATAAGATTGTTCGCATAAACTACTTGATATTTCATTTAAAAATTATTTTCCCGAATTCTTTTTGTACCTATATTTTATTTATTTGTAAAATATTTCTAAATCACAAAACCAATTAGGAAAATATTTTTAAAACATGTTTAAGTTTATATTTCATTTTTCTTAATATCATGAATATATCAGGAATAATACTTTGCTTAAGATATAACAAATCCACAACGGTTTGATTCTTTTCAGTTGTTTTAAATTTAGATTGTTTTTTTTGTGCCCAACCCCACCTATTAACAATCTTATGATTTATAAAATTGGGGTGTTGAGATACCAAAAGTGTAAACACCCTTTCTATTTGTGCTGATTTTTTTTCATCTTCAGGCATATTTTGCACAAATGTAGTATTTTTTAATGTATGACTCTCGGCAAATTTCCAGTTTAAATCATCAAACAAAACCCAATATCCTGGTTTCAAGAGTTTATCAATAAGGAAAAACGCAAATCCATCGACATCCCAGGTATGCGCACCATCAATAAAACAAAAATCAAATATTGGAATACATTCTCTTGTCTCAGTCTGTTCTTCAATGATTTTCATTAGTTCCCAAATGTATGTATTATGAGCATATATTGGTTCAACATATTTTTCCAAATTTGTCTGTTTCAGAAGAGCATGAATATCAGGTTCAATTCCTATGGTTTCTTTTCTGTCTATTGTTAATATTTTTCCTGATCCAATCTCATCCAATGCCGCAGCCATGTAACAAGTAGATGTTCCATTTTCAAATCCTAATTCAAGAATATTATTGCATTTATTTTCGATAATAAAATCATATAGTATTTTACCATCCTCCGGTGGAGTGTGCGGAATATTTTTTAAGATTTTTTCAATTTTACCAAACTTCATTTCATACTTTCTGTATTTGTTAATCCGCTTTTTATTAGTAAAGATAAAATAATTTACAAGAAGTAAATTGATTTTTAAAATTTAAATACAAATTTAATAAAATATGAAAAAGATTGAAATCTATTATAAATTTGAAAGAATTAATTACTAATTAATATTTGAACCTTTTTTCTATTAGACTCACTGGTGGAAATATCAGAAAGAATCCTTTCCAGTAATTGCTCATATTCTGTTTCGGATAAAGCAGGAAAGAATAGCATCTCTTCTTTTTCTGCATTTTTTTGTTTTATTAATTTATTATCAATTAGCGATTCAATTCTTCTATGTAATGTATTTAACGCATGCATCTTTTTTATACCCGGATGTTCATATAATTGAGATGCATTTTGCGGACTTTTTACCCATAAGGCATTTAATATCTCATAATCATCTATTGTATTCAAAACATTTTCAGTTGATATTTTTATTTTATCTTGAACAAAAATATATTTTGACGCTAATTGTGCCGCAATAAATGCAACTCCTAATACCGGCACAAAAGCATTATCTTTAGGACGATTCATAATTAAATTCAGCTCATCTTTAACCATTCGTGGCACATAATATGAGCTACTTCTGTAATCTAATTTAAATGGATCTTTGGGCATTACATTTGAAGGATAATATCTGTTTTTATCAAAATTGTATATAGAGTTTTGATATTTCAGTGATAAATCGTTGTGAGTATATTTATTCCATTCTTTTAAGCTCAACCATTTAATAGTATTTTGTGCTTTTGTCGAATCTAAGAATTCAAATAAATTGGTATTAAAACCAACTTGGGAAAATAGAATACTAATATTAAATATGAATATGTATATTATATATAATTTTCTGCTCATTTTGCTTAAAATATTTTCTAATTTAACACAACAAATTCAAATTAGTTTATGAAAAAAAATTATTGTCAATTTTATAATTATTACAATAGTAAAGATAACTCATTCAATATTTGAATTAAAAGCTAATAATAAACCTATGAATGCTCAACAAATACATATATAATTTAATTTTCACTTCTATGAAGCATCAGGAAAGTACAAAATAAGGAATAAAATAGAATTGATATACTGAAATTGATATTTCAAATAGGTATAAATTAATTGAGCAGGTTTATTTTTAATAAATTGAATAATATACCCACCCGATTAATTCAATAATTTTAGTTATTCTGTTTTTGAATCAGGAGTTTCTTTTTCTTCACTTTGTATTTTACTTTTTGGTTTCGGAGCATCATAATCATCCACTTTTAATTCATCCTGAATATCAGTGGAAGCTTTTTTAAATTCTTTGATACCCTTACCTAAACCTTGTGCCAATTCAGGTAATTTTTTTGCGCCAAATACAAGTAAAATGATAAACATGATAATTATTAGTTCTGTTGTCCCTAGTCCAAACATATTTTCACCTTTCTATAAATTAATCCACCCATCGTAATATATAGGCGGCAATAAATACTCCTATTACACCTGTTATGTTTAATTTAATGGCAAATCCAAGCGTAAACTTTAATAATATTAAATCAAGTGTTCCGGGCCCGATACTAGCTGTAATTGATTTAAGAAAAAAATCTTTTACTACTCCTGCAGGAATAATGAAAGCCAATACTTCACCTAAAGCAGAGCCAATTAAAGCGCCAATAAATATTATGAATATTATAAAACCTACACTTTTTTTTCTCATATATTAATTTTTTCCAAATGAAGTTAATATTGAATTCAATATTTTCAAACCATCTGCATTACCTATCAATTTTTCAGCATTTCTTTCCGGGTGCGGCATCATTCCAAGCACATTGCCTTGTTTATTTATTATACCAGCAATGTTATCTTTCGATCCATTTGGATTTGATTGATTTTGGGTTTGACCATTATCATCAACATATCTAAAAACAACCTGCTGGTTGGACTTTAATTCCTCAAGGACATTATCTTCACAATAATAATTTCCTTCGCCATGCGCAATTGGAATAGTGATTGTATCTCCTAGATTACATAGATTAGTAAAATTTGTTTCAGAATTGTCTACTCTTAATTTAACATTTTTGCAAACAAATTGCCTGTTTTCATTTTTGATTAAAGCACCTGGTAATAAACCACTTTCTGTTAAAATTTGAAATCCATTACAAATACCAATCACTAATTTGCCCTTTTTGGCATTAGCAACAATACTTTTCATCACAGGTGAAAATCGAGATATTGCACCACAACGAAGATAATCTCCATAAGAAAAACCACCCGGTAAAACGATTAAATCATATTTATCCAGATTAGATTCTTTATGCCAAACGAAATCTGTATCAACATTTAAAATCTTCTTAAATGAATAATATGCATCATGATCACAATTTGAGCCGGGAAAAACAATTATTGCAACTTTCAATTAATTTCCTCTATTTCGAAATCATAATCTTCCATGACCGGGTTTGATAAAAGTTTCTTGCATATATCATCAATTTCCGATTTTGCTGAATCCAAATTGGAATTATTAAAACTCACTTCTATATATTTACCAATCCGTACATCTGAGAAATTCCCGATATTCATATCCTGAATTGCATGCAATACAGTTTTACCCTGTGGATCTAGTATACTTTTTTTTAACATCACTTTAATTTTTGCTTTCACTCACTGGGTCCTCTGAAAAAATTTTATAATAAATCCAACGAATTACTCCGGCAATAATATAGCACAAAATAATAGGGAAAAGTAATTTTTGCGGAGCATAAATTATTAATAAAACACCAATAAACATCAATATTACTTTCAACTTATTTGAAGCAGAACCCTTGATAGTAAGCACAGGCATAATTTCATACTTAACATTACTTACCATTAGAATTGAAACAAAGAAAATCAAAATCAAAAGGATCTTTGGATATTTAACCGGGTCATCAAAATAATGAAATGAGAATATAATTGCACTGGTAATTGCCAATGCAGCAACCGGAATAGGTAATCCGGTAAAATGACTTTTATCAAATCCCTTTAATTGACTGTTAAAACGAGCCAATCGAATACTACCAAATAAAAGCGGGACGAAACTTATAAATAATCCAACTGTATGGAGTT
>DAOWAQ010000045.1 GCA_030634505.1 Calditrichia bacterium | reverse complement strand
TAAAAAATGAACTGTAAACCATAATACACTTTACTTAAATCATAGTTCACGAAATAATGTAATATTTCTTGAATTCTAAATAATTTGTCAATATTTTTAAATATGTTTTCCGGTCACGCTTATTTTAGATTCTATGAAGAATTAAATGATTTCTTGCCTGAAGCTAAAAAGAAAAAACGCATTTTATATACCTTCTTTGGGAAACCCACTTTAAAAGACACCATAGAATCATTTGGCATTCCTCATACGGAAATTGATTTACTAATTGTTAATGGTAAATCTGAGGCCTTTGAATATCATATAAAAAAAGGAGATGACATTGCTGTTTACCCGATATTTGAAAGCTTTGACATAACTCCTATAATAAGACTGAGACCTAAACCATTACGAAAAATTAAATTCATTTTAGACATTCAATTGGGAAAATTAGCTCAAAATTTAAGATTATTGGGATTCGATTCGTTTTACAACAATACAATGACTGATGAAAATATTGTTGAAAATTCAATAAAAGATAAAAGAATCATATTGACCAGGGATATTGGTTTATTAAAAAGAAAAATAGTCACCCATGGCTACTGGATCAGGAATACTAATCCGAACCTTCAAACTATTGAAATAATAAATCGATTTGATATAAAAAATTTAATTGATTCTTTTACTCGATGTATGAAATGCAATGGAGAATTAGTTAATCAGGATAAAAAATTAATTGAAAATCAATTACAATCAAAAACAATTAAATATTATAATAAATTTTTTAGATGTAAAAATTGTGGAAAAATATATTGGCAAGGTTCGCATTATACAAAAATGATTCAAAAGATTGATAAATGGTTATTGTATGAGATATAAGGAAATATGGTATAAGGCATATGCTTTAGGGTAAGGGAATTTCCTTAAACCATATACCTAAAATATAGGTATTAATTATGGACACTTCTAATTCAATAAAAAAAGCAGCCGACGTTATTTACAACGCTGAATCAATACTAATCACTGCAGGTGCAGGCATTGGCGTTGATTCAGGTTTACCTGATTTTCGCGGAAACGAAGGATTTTGGAAAGCCTATCCACCTATCGCAGAATTAGGAATTTCATTCGTTGAAATGGCAAATCCAGATTGGTTTCAACGTGATCCACATTTAGCCTGGGGTTTTTATGGTCACCGGCTAAATCTCTATCGACGGACTAAACCACATGATGGGTTTAAAACTCTGCTGGACATTGCAAACAAAATGAAATATGGTTATTTCATATTTACATCAAATGTTGATGGTCAATTTCAAAGTGCCGGATTTGACGATAATAGAATTGAAGAATGTCATGGATCAATTCACCATTTCCAATGTACTTCTTCCTGTTCGGATGAAATATGGGATGCATCTACTATAATTATTGAGGTTGATGAAGAAAAATTGCAAGCAATCGAACCCTTACCAAAATGTATCAATTGTAATTCTTTAGCCCGCCCAAATATTTTAATGTTTGGTGATTGGCAGTGGATACACAAACGATCCAATCAACAAAGCGAAAGATTCACTCAATGGCTGAACAACATTATAAGTCAAAAGATTAAACTAGCTATTGTTGAATTAGGCGCCGGAGAAGCTGTGCCTACTGTTCGTTATAAATCAGAATCAATTTCACAGTATCCCAATGCGATATTAATCAGAATTAATCCACGCGATTATTATGTACCTGCAGAAAATATTTCAATACCACTTGGTAGCCTGGAAGGAATGAACAAAATAAATGAAGTTATCAAAAAGATGTAGTCCATTTTTAAAATGGACTACATCTATGTTTAGAACTTATTTACTTTCTATTTTATATACTTTTCCATTCCACTTAAATATAATATTCTGACCCAAAGCTAATATTTTATTCAATTCAGAATTTTGTTCTAGTAATTGAAAATAATCATCAGATAGAAATTCGATTACTTTATGAGGTTTGGAATCAGCTTTTAATTCGCTTTCTACCCAGACAGTATTCTTAAGATTAAATGTACGGTCAGCGATTCTCTGAACTGTAATGATCATTGATTTATCTTTTGTTGTATTGGCAATCTTCTTCATTGCCCTGCTATACATTACCGCACCTTTACCATATGATTGCGATGCTGCTTTCGGTGCAGCCATGACTGCATCATAGAATCCTGATGAGCCCACACTTTCCTCATCTGCTTCAGCCTGAATTTCTCTGGCTTTCCTTTGTTCATTAAGCCGTATTTCCAAAGCGCCACCTGATCCACTTCTAACAACATTATCAATAACCGCTAACTCCTTTTCCTGTTCAGTTACTAAATATGAAGTATAAGGTGTAACTATTCCGTAATCCTTACCCAACTGTTTTACACTTTCAACAAGTTCCGCATTTTCCCCTTTAAACCTGATTTCAGACATAAGATGAGATATTTTTCTGTTTGCCCACAGTTTTGCAATAAATTCATTTTCCGTTTCTCTTTGGCTAAATTTAACTTTGTATTCAAATTGTTTTGATTGTTTATTTTGAAGTCCGGAAAGGATGACTTCTACTGCCCCTGCATTTCTGTATCTTCCCAATGCAGTTACCCTTTGACCTTTAAAAATATCTGGCAAATCTATTGGATATATATCATTTACCCCTGCCCTGTCAAAAGATAATTTTGGTGATGTTAATACCGGGTTTGAAATTTTAGCAAAGAAAGTGGAAACCTCTTTTTCAATATTTTCTCCCGGCTTGACATAGTTAGCGCTTCCATGATAATCATCACTCAATTTGTCCAAAAGATATGTATTCACATCATATCCAACGCCAAAACTGAATATTCGTATAAAATCTTTTCTTTCCATTTTTAGATTATCTAGTATTTTTTTAATATTAGTTTCACCCTCTGTTGGCAATCCATCAGTTAAAAATACTATGCTGGTTGGACGTTCGTCATCACTCCTTTTTATTTGCAGCGCTTGTTTTAACGCCTCATTAATATTTGTACCACCCGATGCCCGAAGATTATCGATAAAATAAGTCGCATTTTTAGTCTCATCAGCACCTGCTTCTTTTAACCGGTTTTGAAATTTATTTACTGAAGTACTAAAACTAATAATTTCAAATCTATCAGCTTTGTTTAAAGAATTAATACAAAAACTTAAAGCATTTCTTGCATGCTGAATTTTTTCTCCCTGCATGCTACCGGAAACATCAATCACAAATATTACATCTTTGGCAATTTCACTTTTATTCATCAAAGAGATACTCGGAGACGCCAAAAACATAAAATAGCCATCCTGGTCCGTTCGTGGTCGAAAAGTAAGCAAAGTGGCATTAATTTCATTTTTGTCCAGAGAATAATATAAAATGAAGTCTTTGTCCGCTTCCATATTATTAGATTCAACCGTTATTGTCGCTCGATTATTACCTAATCTGGACACATGAATTTGATGGGATGGTGAATACATATTGCCCAAAGGGGACTGAGTTTGCAAATTTATTGTCATATAAAATTTTTCAATGCTTCCCTGTCCGCTTTGTTTTATCGGCATTACAAATCGATAAGCATCTGATTCATAAGAAACAACCTGTGCATACGATAATTCAATTTTTCGATCACTTCGTGGTTCAATCGGAAATATTCGTGCTTTAAATAAACTGTGACCCATATATTCCAGTAAAGCCGGATCCTGCATTTTCCTGACTATGCCCTCATAAATTTTTCTTGCCTCATACTTATCTAAAACCTCACCACGTGTTTTTTGTCCATTAATATACAAGTTGAAATCATGTACTTGTGCTTCTCCCGGTAAAGCGAAAATGTATTCGCCTTCTAATCTTGCATGTGAAGGATTATAAAATAATTCTTCAAGAGTAACATTTCCTGCACCTTCATTTAGATTTACTGTAGCTTTCACAGATTTCAGATATACTAAATTATTGCGTAATTTAATGGGCGGTTCCGGAATAAAAATTCTTCCCTGTGCTAAAAGATTACCTGAAATAAGTAAAATGAATAAAAAAATCATTTGCTTCATGATGTCCTCCGTTAGTTTGGTTAATAATGTACTTGTTAATTGTTTCATTGCTGCATTCATCTTTTTATTTTAAATTAAATCATATTCATTTACATTCAGTTATTTAATATCATTAATGGTTAAAAGGTAAATGCTAAAACTAAATTATTTTTCTGACCGGCAATTCATTCTGAGAATTAAGGAAAATGACAGATCGGTTTTAGGTGAAATTTATGTTAAGTATGAGAAGCAGGTAATCAATTATATAAAATCACATGGCGGAGATAATTTTGATGCTGAAGATATGTTGCAGGAAGCAATTATCGTATTGTGGCAAAACGTAAATAACGGGAAATTTGATTTATCATCAAAATTGAATACATATATTGTTGCAGTGGCAAAGAATAAGTGGAGAGCAGAATTAAGAAAAAGAAATAAAACGTCAAATGTTGATATCTCAGACAATACAATCGATCCTGATGATAATCAACTGGAAATTCTGTTATCAGAGGAAAAAGAAAATAATGTCCGGGATGCATTAAATATGATTAAGCCCATATGCAAACAACTTTTGATGATGTTTTATTTTGAAGAAAAAAATATTGAAGAAATAACAAAAATATTAGAATTCTCAAATACAAATGTTACAAAATCAAAAAAATACCAATGCAAAAAATCTCTTGAATCGGTTATGCAAAAGCAGCAATCGCAACCGGAAAGGAGAATATAGTGGATTGTAAATACATTAAACAAAATGATATTCATGAAAAATATCTGTTTGATAGATTAAACGAAACAGATAAATCTGAATATTTATCTCATTTAAAAAAGTGTGCAGAATGTCAAAGTAAGCTGGAAGTGGAAAAAGAAATGATTGCTTCCATTCGTCATATTGGCAAAAATGAAATGAAATCTGAAATCGCTAAACAAGCTGCTGCAATAAAGTCTAAAGAAATAAAAATCAGCTGGGATATGATTTTAAAAATTGCTGCCATATTTTTCTTTTTAGTAATTACACCTGCGCTTGTGTTTTATTATCAGACCATTGAAACTCCAAAAATATCAGAGACCATCGATTTTGATGAAATACTTGGTAAACAAAAAGAAATTGAAAGTGTAGAAGAAGAAAAATCTGAATATAAAAAACCGGAAATCACAGAATCAAAAAGAAAAAAAGAAGAGAGCATTTCCGATGCTATTAAATCCGAACGATATTTAGAATCCGCCGGTGGAGCGGCTGCTGAGCCTACATTAAGATCGGTGAAAATTTCTAAATCTTCGCCTAAAATAGATAAATTGGAAAAGATTCAGCTTGATGATATAATATCCGGAGAAGAATTCGTACTTGAATCTGTGCAACCCATACCCACCGCACCAAAATCAAATATTCCCGAATTAGAAAAATTTCGAAAACCAAAATTCTTTCAACCTACGGATCATGAATATTTTAGAGGAAAGGATTTGAAAAGCAAAAGTGAGACCTTCCCTGGTCCACCAAAAATTTATGAGATACCACCAAAGCAAAATTCAATTAGAACCGATAAAGGAATATACCGTAAAAAATTAAAAATGACTCAAATCTATCGATTGGATTATAATATAAATAATGAAAAATTATTGGTTAATCTTGTACCTTTGTATGAAAAATCAGAATTTTATTTTCAGAAATCTTATCCTGATTCATTCCCTGTAATAAAAAAGAAAATGTATTCTAAAATTAATACGCTCGACTTTTTTATCAATGAGAAAATTAGAAAAGTAGACCCAGCTGAAATATCGATATTTTTTGGAGAAAACAACCTTTTATATTTGAATATTTTAAATGAAATATTCTATAAAATTGATTTGAAATCCGATTCGACGAAAGCTAAAGTAATTCATTAATTTTTAATTAATCATAACCTGGTGTGAAGCCAATTCCGTACAGACATATGTATTTTACCCTTCGACTCCGCTTAGAGTACTAAATGTTATTGCTTATTTTTATTGAAATATGGAAATCACACTTCGACTCTATCAGGGCACTAAAGTAGGTTGTACTGAGTCGAAGCAATACATTTCAAAATTGGCACGACACTGGAACTCATTGTAAGTATTTACATTAGTTATTACATTCTTTACATTTGTGAAAATATTTATTTACTTTTTTTATGATAAGACTATAAGTTTTTTGCTGATTTTAATAGAGATTATTTAACACATCAAATTTAAAATAATTAAAGGCTATCATGGAAAAGCGATATACCAATAAAGAAATTAGCTGGTTATCTTTTAATGAACGAGTATTACAGGAAGCAGATGACCCAAATGTTCCGCTTATTGAACGAATAAAATATTTGGGAATTTGCTCAAGTAACCTTGACGAATTTTATCGTGTTCGGGTCGCGACATTAAACCATCTAAAAGAATTAGGGAAAAAGGCAAAAAAATTCATTGGTGAAGACCCGGATCAAGTACTGCAAAAAATAACAAAAATTGCATTGAGACAACATGATCATTTTGATGATATTTTAAAACAATTACGTAAAGAGTTAGTTAATGAAAATATATTCATAATTGATGAAACTCAGCTATCTGAAGATCAGGGAGAATTCGTTAAAAATTATTTTAATGTTGAAATTCGTCCAAAACTTATCCCAATTATGATTGATCAGATTGATAAATTCCCGGAATTAAAAGACAGATTTATTTACCTTGCCGTTTCCATGAGCAAAAAGGATGACAATTCAAAAGTAAAATATGCCCTTATTGAAATTCCTTCGGATGTAATTCCCAGGTTTCTTATTTTACCGGAAAAAGATAAAAAGAAATACATTATCTTACTTGATGACATTATTCGATACCACCTGGTGGATATATTTTCAACCTTACCCTACGACATGTTTGAAGCGTATACAATAAAAATTACACGCGATGCAGAACTTGATATCGAAGATGATTTATCAAAAAGCGTTATTGAAAAAATCGATAAAAGTTTAAAACAGCGTAAAGGTGGCAATCCTGTCAGATTGATCTATGATGCAGCTATCCCTGAAGATTTTCTCACTTTCTTGTTGAAAAAATTAAATATTAAAAAATTAGATACTCTAATAAAGGGCTCTAAATATCATAACAATCGCGACTTTATGAGTTTTCCAAAAATTGGCAGGAAAGAACTATTTTATAAACCGACAAAACCCCTCCCCCACAAAGAACTGCAAAAATATCAAAGTTTATTCAAATGTATTCGACAAAAAGATATTTTATTACATTATCCATATCATTCGTTCAATGCTGTAATCGATTTTTTACGTGAAGCTTCCATAGATCCAAAGGTAACTTCAATAAAATTTACAGTGTACCGGGTAGCAAAAAACTCCAGTGTTATGAATGCTTTGATTAATGCAGTAAAGAATGGTAAAAAAGTTGTTGTTGTATTGGAACTTCAGGCGAGATTTGATGAGGAAGCAAATATTTATTGGGCTAATAAGCTGAAGGAGGAAGGTGTTCGGGTTATTTATGGTGTACCCGGATTAAAAGTACATTCGAAATTGTGCTTAATCACCCGTAAAGAAAAAAATACACAAAAATGTTATGCCATCATTGGAACCGGCAATTTTAATGAAGATACCGCAACGATTTACAGTGATCACAGTTTGTTTACCGCTGAAAGAAAATTGACGCGAGAAGTACGTAAAATATTTGATTTTTTTGATAATAATTACAAATCACATTCATTTAAATATTTGATCACCTCCCCGTTTGATATGCGGAACAAGGTTATTGGTATGATCAGAAACGAAATTAAAAATGCAAAAAATGGAAAAGAAGCTTATATCCATGTTAAAGTAAATAACCTGGTAGACGGTCCGATAATTGAAAAATTGTATGAGGCCAGCGAAACCGGAGTTAAAATAAAACTTAATGTGCGAGGTATGTATTCGCTATTAGCAGGCAAGAAAGGTATGAGCAGCAATATTGAGGCAATAGGCATTGTCGATAAATACCTGGAACATACTAGAATATTTATTTTTTGCAATGGTGGTGATGAAAAATATTTCATC
Organism: Calditrichia bacterium; assembly: GCA_030634505.1. Classification (GTDB taxonomy): domain Bacteria; phylum Calditrichota; class Calditrichia; order JAJRVZ01; family JAJRVZ01; genus DAOWAQ01. Next base: position 1,884 of record DAOWAQ010000045.1, on the reverse strand, counting down.
TCATCTGCGGATTGGATGACACGCAACATAGACAGGAGGGTTGAGGTAACCTGCCCAATTTATGATAAAGAGATTCAACTGGAATTACGCACATTTTTCGACATTCAATGGAATGACAATATTAAAGCACGAATACTCAATGAAGAATTGGATAACAAAACAAAAACAAATGAGAATGATCAGGATTATCGGGCTCAATGGAAAATATATGATTACCTTAGTAAATATCATTGCGAGCAGTAAATTGAAATTAATTGAATGAATTTATGGACCTGATATATACGCCAATTGATATTGGAAATACTTGGTAGGTTTAATTAATACAGGTGTCTCAAGCAATTCTGGCTGATTGACATTAATATTTAAAAGATTTAAATTTCGCTCTTATTTTTTGCCGAAGTGGTGGAATTGGTAGACACGCTGGATTCAAAATCCAGTATGGGTGAAACCATGTGAGGGTTCGAGTCCCTCCTTCGGTACAACAAGGCAGGATGCAATATGCACTCTGCCGTTTTTCTTGTTTATTTCATTTTCAGTATATATATTCTCACTAATAAAGTTTTATTTTATTCCTAATTATTTTTCTATTTATTGCGGTTTAGTTTTGTTGGAAACGTTAACAGAAATAAAAATCAAACTGCATTTAGAAAACTGAAATTGTTAATATAAGAATAGATTATGGTGAAATTGAATTAGCTCGAAAAGTAAATTCTGTTGGTGCGATGGAATAAAGAGAAAAAAGTTTGGGAATTACCATATAAATATGTAAAATCCTTAAGCTTGAAAGACAGAATAGTTTCCTAATAATAGAAAATTATTTTTTCCTATTATTAGAAAATGTTTTCTATTATTGTAAAATATTTTCTATTATTGTAAAAAAATCGATACCAGTAGATGGCGTTTAATATATATGTTATAGCCAATAATAATTTATTTTGTACTTGACATTCAACTTTTTTGTATATACATTCTGCCATGAAATACGAATGGAATGAGAATAAGTGTAATGCTAATATTGCTAAACATGGCGTTGACTTCATATCTGCTGAAGAATTTGATTGGTCTACTGCTATCGAAGTATTTGATGAAAGAAATGATTATGGTGAAGATAGATGGATTGCATTAGGTTTAATCGGTACTCGTTTACATGTTTTAATTTACACGATAAGGTTTGAAACTATTCGTATTATAAGTTTAAGAAAAGCAAATAAACGAGAAAGAGAATTTTATGAAGCAAAAACCAAATAAAATACAAAAGAAGGATTGGGAGGCTGTCGACTCCCCTCCCTTATCAAATGATATTTTAAACAAAATGCGTCCGGTTAAAGAGTTACATCCTGATAGACCATCTCGTGTACGTGGGCGTCAAAAACTTCCTATTAAGAAACCTGTTTCTATTCGTCTAAGTCCGGATATAATTGAATATTTTAAATCTGAGGGCAATGGCTGGCAGACCAAAATCAATGCTATTCTTCACGAATATGTAAGAAAACATACTGTTGCATAATGTAAGGCAGGCTATAACAAAATAATCAAGCCGACTGCAAAAAGTTCGGTGGTTTTTGAAGTTTTGGTGGTTCTTGGAAAATAATTTGGTGATTGATATAGCTCACGAGATTTTTTTTGCATCGGCTTATCATCAACGTTATAACCTTTAGACTAAAAGTTTATTATCTAATTTCTTAAAATTTTTGTACTGCTTGAAATGTTCAAGTGTCAATACTTGTTTGTCGATAAAATATTATGAAAAACAAGTTGAATCTGTTATATTATTCAAAAAAAGAACAGCCTCCTGGTAATTAAAAATTTATTTCATTTGCATGTGGTGCAATATGTATGAAGAAATTTTACCCATTTGCCTGATTTTCACTGCACTAAGTATTC
>DAOWAQ010000319.1 GCA_030634505.1 Calditrichia bacterium | reverse complement strand
GCAACACCGCTCAAAGCCTCTACCACAAAAATCACATGCTCATAAAATTCCACGCACAATTCTTCGGGGCCTTTCCTGATTTATTCCCTGTTAACCTTTGCAGCAAAACTTTTATCTTTTAGCTTCTTTTTAACCGATTTTATTTTTACTTCACTAACCGATTTTGTTGGACGAACTAGAGTTACGGCGATTATAAATCCACAGAGTTCATCCACTGCATATAGGGATTTTGCCATTAGGGTCTCCCTCGGCACACCTGTATAATCAGCATGACCTAGAATGACAGTGCGAATTTCTTCATTTACTCCGCGTTCTTTTAAAATTTCACTTCCTTTTGTTGGATGTTCATCGGGATATTTTTCATAATCAAAATCATGAATTAAACCGACACTTCCCCACAATTCTTCATCCTCAACATATTTTTTTGCATAGGCTCTCATGGCAGATTCAACGGCATAAGCATGCTTTCTTAAACTTTCAGTTTCAGTAAACTCATGCAATAAATCGAGAGCAAAATTTCTATCCATTAAAACTCCGGAAAGTTAGATTATAAAATTATGTATTAAAGGAAAACAAATATAATTTCATTTATCAAGTATATCAAAATTATTTAAGAAATCAGGCAGGGTTTTAACAAAATTTGAACGCGGGATGACTTCATCAAATCCCGAATTCGAAGCTGATAACATTAAATTACTTTTCACATGTGAACAATAACCTAACAAATAAATTTTTCTACCATATTCCATTTTTAGTTTATTTATTTTAGAAAAATCCATCTTTTCATTTTCCAAGTCAACAATCATTAAAGTTTGTTTTCCATTTAAGGAATTAAAATCAAATTCATGAAAATAGTTATATTTATCAGCAGACATATTTAGTGATTGAAGAATTATATCGAGTCTGGTCTTAAAAATCAAATCATCAGTAACAACTATTATTTTATTCAATTCAAGCCTCAATATTCAATTTTATATTATACAAGTAAATTGTTTTCAAATGTAAATTATTCCGATTAAATATTAAAAAAACTTGAATATCTATAATATTCATTATAGATTATATATAACGTTTGTTATTGATTGCTTTGGAGGCAAATTTTATGAAAATTTTTTTGATCACAATTATTATTATTTTTAGTGCATTTTTGTTACAAGCTTCAGAACATGGAATATATTTGCATGCAGTCGCAGATATTTCCCAGGATGTAGATTTTGTAACAAGTAAATTAGATTCTGAACTGGTAAAAAATGGTTATTCGGTTTTAGCAAACAGAAAAATTTCCACCCCAGATATGGTTCGTGAAGGCAAAGAAGATCTTTGCGGGTATGAAGCAAAGACAATTGTATTTACCTCTTCCGAGTATGCTGCATTGTTAACTTCATTTGGCAAAAAATATTTGGTTGCCGCATTTTTGCGTGCCGGAATTTTTCAATCACCGGCAGGAACCCAAATTACATTTGCCAATCCGGAAACAATCAACCGTGTAATATTTAACGATTTACCGGAAGACAAGTACAAAGAAATTGTAGACGCTTCGGCAATAATCAAAAATGAATTATTGGAAATTGCCCATTCATTGGAGCTTGGTAATAGCGTCAGCATTGAAATGGAACCTATACGTGATGATGAAGATTTATTCGAAGCATCCCGTGATATGTTTATGATGGTAGGCCCAATGACCTTTTTTCAAGATGAAGATCAATTTCCATTGATTTATTCAGAAGAAAAGAAAAATGGTGCTAAGGGTTTGCAAGAATTAATGAGCACTATAAATAATAATATTAAAGAATTTGAACCCTTAGAAGATGATGTTGAATATCGCTGGACACCAAATGAAAGCGATTTAAATTGGGAAATAATTGCTGAAGTGTATTCTGAAGATTCAACCGCTTTGTTGTTAGGAATAACAAGACCGCGTACAGAAGCGGTGTCATTTAGAATTGCCGGTGAAAAAAGAGAAGATGATGAGAATTATTGTCCCGGTATCGACCACTGTTCTGCTTATCCTATCGAAGTACTTTTAATATCTGAAGAAAATAAAATAAATGTTTATACCCCGAGAGAAATGTTTAGGATGGACATGTACTTTTGGGACGCTGGTAAAATGGCATTTATGAATTACATGCAAATGCCCGGAATTTTAGATGAATCAATAAAAAAAGCTTTATTCAAAATTGAAGATGACTAAACTAACCTTTTAACTTATCACATTTATTGGAGGATTTATGAAACGTTTTTTAACTGTAGTTCTTTTGCTTATCTTAAGTGTTGGTGTTATGGCCAATGGTCTTAGTTTGAACAGTATTGGTACAAGAGCTCTTGGTATGGGTGGAGCTTATGTTGGATTGGCAGATGATCCAACAGCAATATACTGGAATCCAGCTGGTCTAGCCGGACAAAATTCCAGCATTATGGTGTTTGCCACCGATATTATTCCAATGGCAACTTATAAAACACCCAATGGGACACCTGCTGCATTTGCAATTGATGCTGAAACGCAGGGTACACATTATATCGGTCCAAATTTATTTGGCGTTTATAATATGGGAGATGTAACACTCGGCTTAGGTGCATTTGTTCCTGCTGGTTTAGGTGCTGAATGGGATGGAAAAGATTTTGGTACAGATGAAATGTTTAGTAAAATTGGTGTTTTTAATATTAGCCCAGCTTTAGGTTATCAAGTAACGGATCAATTCTCTTTGGGCTTAGCAGTTAACATTTATTATGCTATGTTTGAAATGTCTCAAAAACCTGGTTATTATGAAGATAGCGATGGAATGGGCTATGGTGCCACATTTGGCTTGAAATTTAAAGCAAATGATCAATTAAGTTTTGGAGCAACAGTAAGATCAGCAACCAATGTTACTATGGAAGGTGATGCAGAAAGAATGATGATGCTCGGAACAAACCTTACAACTGTAAAAATGACATTTGAGCGTGATGTTGAATGGCCATTATGGTTTGGCGGCGGTTTAGCATATCAAGTTAATGATGATTGGGTAGTAACAGCTGATGCTCAATATTCAAGTTGGTCTTCATTGGAAGAATTGGTAGCTAAATATAAATTTGATCTTGGTGCTGGCGAAATGTCTATGAATGACACATTGCACTTGAATTGGGATAGCCAAGTGCAAATAAGACTTGGAACAGCTTATGATGTAAATGATAATTTCACCTTAAGAGGTGGTTATTATTATGATCCTGCTCCATCACCAGACGAAACATTGATTCATTTATTTCCATCATCAACTAATCATGTAATTACTGCCGGTGGAAGTTATGCAATGGATAACTTTACTTTAGATTTTGCATTGGAATATTTAATGGGTGGAGAGAGAGACATAGAAGCGGCTCCTGGAAATGAAATGCCTGGTATTCACCAAATGGATATTTTCGCATTCAGTATTGGTTTTGGTT
>DAOWAQ010000119.1 GCA_030634505.1 Calditrichia bacterium | reverse complement strand
GCAGCGTTGTAATTGCTTCAATTGAAGCACATCCTATGATTGCCCCATTCAAAATTTATCCGGCCTTTCATGAATGGTTAGAAAATAATGAACAAATGGAAATAATCGCTCCACCAATGGAGTTGTATCTGCCTTATGAAAGAGTTGAAGTCCATTTTGCATACCAGGAAAAAAATTAACTTAACCTTTTAATTATCATGCCGATAGCAACTTTACTTTAAACTAAATATTTATATTAATTAACTTATAGGGAGGACATATGTTTAAGCATTTATTTTCATTTTTATTAGTTTTAGGATTAATGTCATTTTGGGCCTGCGAGACAACCAGCGATCCAAAAGATGATGGCATTCCAGATGATCCACAAAATGTTACTGTGCCGCCAACCGAACATAACTACATCGTTCCAAATGCAGATTTTATTCCTGCTTCTGGTAACAAAATAGTCGTTAATTTGATGGCATTATTAAATCCTACAACTGGTTTACCAATTGATTTATTCGCTGATTATTCAGGTGGAAATTATAATTTCTATCTTGAAGAAGATGGAGTTGTCAAAGGTGTTAAATTATCTAAAGTAAGCACTAGTAATACTCTAAAAGCTGATATTGTATTCACAGTTGACAATTCTGGAAGTATGGGACAAGAGTCAGATTCAATTGCATTAGGCATTATTGCTTTTGCTGATTATTTAACCAACCAGGGACTTGACTTACGATTTGGCTGCGTTGGATATGATGGACCTGTGACAGGGGCAATTAATCTTACTAGTGCAGCTGAACTAGAGAATTTTTTAGTTAACCGTACAGATTACTACGGGGATCCTTTAACGGATGAAGATAGAACTGAGGGGTTTGCAGGTCCCGATAGCGCTCTTCTAGACAGTGTTGCAAATCCTTATACTTATCCTTATTGGGCTTCTGGAATTTGGGGAGAAAATGGCGTTGTCGGCGTTTTATATGCTGATACTATATTTAACTGGCGTTCTGGTACACAAAGGATATTTATCAATTTCACAGACGAACCTACACAATCAAGAACCAGCCCGGAACCCTTATGGAATACTGAATACATGTGCAGTAAAATTCAGGGAATTGCATCAGTACATACTGTATATAGTAGGGATACAACTTATTATACCTACAGTGATACTAGAGAAAGACCCTGGGACATGTCTGCCTGTACGGGTGGAACTGTATTTTTTACAAATGAGTATGCTGACAGTTTAGATCTTACAACATTACCTCTAACCCTGGCGTTAACCAATAGTTATAAAGCAGAGTTTAATTCAGCTAATCCAACTACTAGGCATGATGTAGTAATTACAGTCAAAGTTACAGATGCTGACGGTAGAATTGAATATCAAAATTGGTCATACACAGGCGATAACTAGTAAATTATTTTAATCTTTTAAGCCCATTCATTCGAGTGGGCTTTTTTTTTATTCATTCAAGTTTTATATTCCTGTAATCCTATATATTTAATATTATTATGCACAAAACTAAATCTACGATTTCATTATTCATACCCTGCCTGGTAGACCAGGTTTATCCAAATATTGGTTTTGCTATGGTAAAAATTCTTAAACATTTCGGATATCAGGTTAAATATAATAAAGAACAAACCTGTTGTGGACAACCGGCATTTAATGCAGGACAATGGGATGAAGCTAGAAAAGTAGCTTCTAATTTTGTTGAAGTATTTAAAGATGATGAAATAGTCGTTGGACCTTCAGGATCGTGCGTGGGAATGGTAAGAAATTATTACAAGGGTCTATTTAAAAATGACAAAATAATTGATAATGCAATCAGTATGGGAAAAAAAGTTTTTGAATTTTCCGAATTTATGGAAAAAGAAAAATTAACAGAAAAAATATCCGGAAAATTTTCAGGGCATGTAGGATTTCATAACTCATGTCATAGTTATCGTGAATTAGGAATTGCCGAACAGCCGATTAAAATCATGAATCAAATTGAAGGATTTAAATGGGCACAACCGGAAGGCGAACCTGTATGTTGTGGGTTTGGAGGATTGTTTTCATTTAAGTATCATCAAATCGCAGAGACTATGGCAAAAACACGTTTAGAAATGTTTACAAACTGTGGCGCCGATACCATCGTTTCAAACGATCCTGGATGTATAATGCATATGCTGCAGGAAGCAAAAGCACTAAATATCGATGTTAGAATTTTACATTTAACTGAATTCGTTGCTGAGGCAATGAATCTTTAAAAGATTATCAATGACAGAGTCCAAAGATTTTAAGATACGGGCATCCCAAAAAGCCGCTGATGATTCTCATAGGCTAAAAATCCTGAAAGCCATTTCTACATATGAAACAAAAGTCGATGAGATGAAATCTGATCAATTTTTTGATTGGTCCGTAGCAAGAGATAAAGCTACAGAAATCAAAAAATACTTAATTGATAATCTGCCTGGTTTACTTCGTGAATTTGAAACTAAAATTACAAATACCGGTGCAAAAGTGATTTGGGCAAAGGATAAAGAAGAAGCACAACAACAGATTTATGACATAATAAAACAACACAATGCAAAGAAAATTGTCAAATCCAAATCCATGACCACCGAAGAAATCAATTTTAATGAATTCTGTGAATCAAAGGGATTGGATGTTATAGAAAGTGATCTAGGTGAATTAATTGTGCAGTTGGCAGGTGAAAAACCTTATCATATTGTAACTCCTGCTATGCATAAAAGTAAACAAGAAATATCACAATTATTTTCGGATAAACTTGGTTCCGCTGAGAGTGACAGTGCGGCAGAATTAACAATGGTTGCCAGGAAACATCTGCGTGATAAATATACCTCTGCCGATATTGGAGTGACAGGCGCCAATTTTTTAATTGCTGATTCCGGAGCAGTTGTATTAACTGAAAATGAAGGAAATATCAGATTAAGTACATCGTGCCCCCCTGTCCATATTGTTATTGCAGGCATTGAAAAGGTTCTTCCCCGTCTTTCCGATCTATCTTTATTTTTACCATTGCTGGCAACCAGTGGTACAGGACAACAAATTACGGGGTATAATTCAATTTTTAGAGGACCTAAAAAGGAAAACGAAATAGATGGTCCTGAACATATGTATGTTATACTATTGGATAATGGACGATCCAATTTGTATTCAAATCCTGAATTGCGTGAAGCACTGCAATGTATTCGTTGCGGAGCATGCTTAAATATTTGTCCCGTTTATCGCACCATTGGCGGTCACACCTACAATACAACTTACCAGGGACCAATAGGATCGGTTATTACCCCTCATTTGCAAAACATAAAAACCTGGAATCATTTGTCATCAGCATCAAGTTTATGTGGTGCTTGTACACAGGTTTGTCCTGTCGGTATAGATATTCATCATTTGTTACTTAATAACAGGACCAAAATCAATTCATCTTTATTTTGGAAAATTTTCATAAATGCATGGTCAACCATTATGAAAAGAAGAAGATTATTAAATTTTGCTGCAAAAATTGGTTCACCTTTCCAAAAAACATTAACTAAGTTTTTACCCAGAGGAATTAAAAAACGAATACCTCAAATGGCACAAAAATCTTTTTCTGAAATGTGGGAAAATAATGAATAGCAGAAGTCAAATTCTTGGAAAATTATCGAAATTTGAAAAACCAGGCATTAGTTCAATACCGTCAGAAATAAATGACAAAACAATCTTTAATGTGTTTTCGGATCCAAGCACATTTGTCGATAAATTTACAAAGAATTTTCAAGCTTTAAATGGTGAAATATATATTGTCAAAAATTTAGAAGATGCAGGTAATGAACTCGTATCAATTATATCCTCTTTGGATAATAAAAAATGTTTAAGTCATACTACAGAAGTTATAAATAAATTATTTTCAATAAATCATACGTTATCTGAAATATTTGATATTTTGAATGTTGATTTTTTAGATTCAGATATTTTTTCTACATATGAAGTAGGGCTAACCACAGCTGATTTTTTAATTGCCCGAACCGGAAGCATTGTACTAAATAGTTTAACAGCTGGAGGTAGACGATTATCCGTACTACCGCCAATTCATATAGTATTAGCAGAAACCAATCAAATAATACCTTCATTGGATGAAATCTTTAAAAATGATTTTACATCAATCGATTGGAGTTACGCGACCATTATATCGGGACCTTCCCGAACCTCTGACATAGAAAAACAATTGGTATTAGGGGCTCATGGCCCAAAGAGACTCATTGTTATTTTGATCGAAAATTGATAATTTGATATTCAAAAGAAAAGGATAAAAGTGCAAGTATTAGGAATTGATATAGGTGGTTCCGGCATCAAAGGAGCGCCGGTTGATTGCACCACAGGAAAATTGTTAGATGAAAGACTTAGAATCGAAACGCCTTTACCGGCAACGCCAATTGCAATATTTAAAACGATCCATAAATTAATAAATCATTTTAAATGGACTGGAAATATTGGTTGTGGTTTTCCCGCCGTTATTACTGATAATATAGTGAGAACAGCCTCAAATATTGATAAAAAATGGATTGGTAAAAATATATCAAAAATTGGGGGGAAAAAATTTCAGAATGAAATACATTTTATTAACGATGCCGATGCAGCAGGAATAGCTGAAATGAAATTTGGAAGTGGTGCAAATTCTTCCGGTTTAACCATTTTGATTACTGTCGGTACCGGAATTGGAACAGCTTTGTTTTATAAAGATAAGTTAATACCTAATACAGAACTGGGACATTTAATATTAAATGGAAAAATAGCAGAACATTTTGCCTCTGACGCCGTAAGAAAAAAGGAAAACTTATCATGGAAAAAATGGGCTTTAAGATTTAATCATTATTTAAATGAAATAGAAAGATTGCTCTGGCCTGACCAAATTATTATTGGCGGGGGTATGAGTAAAAAAACAAACAAGTTTCTAAAATATATAGACGTTAGAGCGAAAGTACTACCGGCATCATTCAAAAATGAAGCAGGAATTATTGGGGCTGCATTAGCTGTTAATAATTTTAAATTAGTTTAGTTTTAAAATTTTTGATGTTAAAAAGTGTGAATTTTAGATGACAGTATTGCTATTAATTTTGTATATTTAGGATTCCCAGTATAAAAAAATTGTAAACAATATTAAGGAAATTTATTCAAAGGAATTTTTATGAAACCTATCGAGCGTAGTTTATTTTTAGATCGTTTTCTCTCCTATGTGAAATATGATACTCAATCCAGCGAAGAATCTGAAACATATCCAAGTACTTTGAAACAATTGGATTTGTCCAAAAAATTAGTTGAAGAATTAAAAGAATTGGGTTTAAGTGAAGTAGAGATTACCGAACATGGGTATGTATTCGGAACATTAAAAGCCAATGTTGATAAAAATGTTCCAACCATTGGATTCATTGCTCATGTTGATACATCACCTGAAGTTTCAGGTGAAAATGTTAATCCTATTATTAATGAAAATTACCAGGGTGGTGATATCGTATTAAAAAATGACACCAGCCAGGTAATTGAATTTGATATGAATCCTGCTTTAAATGATTGTATTGGACATGATATTATTACAACTGATGGAACTACTCTTTTGGGTGCCGATAACAAAGCTGGCATTGCCGAAATTATGGGTGCTGTGAAGTATTTAATCGAAAACCCTGAAATTAAACATGGAAAAATACGAATTTCATTTACCGTTGATGAAGAAGTTGGTACCGGCACACAACATTTTGATGTAAAACAATTTGGTGTTGATTATGCTTATACCATCGATGGTGAAACTGCAGGTGAAGTGGAAGATGAAACTTTTTGTGCTGATACTGCTATTGTAACCATTAAAGGAGTCAATGTTCACCCGGGATATGCAAAAGACAAACTGATCAGCGGGATAAAAATCGGTGCAGAATTTATTGAAAAACTACCTAAAGATTCTTTGTCACCAGAGACAACAGAAAAAAGAGAAGGCTATGTGCATCCTCATGCTTTTGCAGGCGCTGTTGAAGAAACTAAATTAACTTTTTTAGTCAGGGATTTTGAAGTTGATGGACTAAAAGAAAAAGAAGCTTTCCTTCAAAAAATTTGTGATGATTTAAATGCGAAATATCCAAAAGCATCTGTTACGCTGGAAATAAAAGAATCATACAGAAATATGAAGATCAAATTGAATGAAAAACCTGAAACTGTTGACTATGCATTGGAAGCTGTAAAACGTACCGGCATCGAACCAATTAAAAATTTAATCCGTGGTGGCACTGATGGCACTCGTCTGTCATTTATGGGTTTATTAACACCAAACATATTTACCGGTGGTCATAATTTTCACAGTAAAAAAGAATGGGTTTCAATTCAGGACATGGAAAAAGCAGTGGAGACAATTGTTCACTTAGCGCAGATCTGGACTGAAAAATCTTAATCAATTGTAATTGCAAAATTCTGG
>DAOWAQ010000007.1 GCA_030634505.1 Calditrichia bacterium | reverse complement strand
AACTTTGTAGCAGAGGTCGACTGACAACACTGGTTGATATCTTTTCAGGATTATTGATGATGATATCCAATAAATCATTCTTGTTAAATTTTTGATTGGAGTCTTTTATAGAAAAACCATTATTATCAAAATATAAATGCTCTCTCTGCAAATTTTCATTTTCAATAAATAAAAACGTTTTACCCTCTACCACAGTCACCTGGTTAGAATAACCATTTTCAACCAAATCATTTGAGACACTGTTAAATTGATTATTTAATTCCGCAAAAATTTCAATAACTTTTTCAAAGAAAGGAGCAGAAATTTTTTTGATTTCCAAATCTCCCGGTTTAAAAAACAAAACCCCGCTTTCATAAAATATATCTTTTAATAATTCCCTTGTGGCTGTTAGCCAGGATTCTCCGGGTTTAAAAATTGATTTTAATTTGTTAAATAAAGCATCAGTAAATTCAGTAGAAATTAATTCTCCTTTAAACTGTTCAATTAATTCATTTATTTGTTCCTCAAAGGTGTAATGTTTGATTGAAGATTTTCCTTTGCTTTCTACCTGGTAAATCAATTTTTTGGGTTCAAATTTATTATTCCATATTCCAAAATGATTGATTTCTTTAAAATCATGGTCCTCTGATTCAAGCCAAAAAAGCGGAACATAATTGAAACCTAATTTTAGTGAATTCAATTGTTCAGCAAGTTTAATGGCAGTTATGATTTTATAAATGGTATATAAAGGAGAAGCAAACAGACCTAATTGTTGTCCGGTAATAATAAAAACTGTTTTATCATTTTTTAATAGATCAAGATTTTTTAATCCTCTTTCAGATGTAATATCTGAATTATCCTTGGTTAATAATTCTTTCACATCCGAATATATAGTATTTTGACTTAATGCACTTTTTGTAAGTTCAGACCAATTTGTAGTTTTGAAATCAGGAAGATACCTTAGAATTTTTTGATCACTCTGTAAAAAATCATAATATAAATGATTGTAAAGCGAAGTTTTTAATACTTTATTCAATTTTTTCTCCAAACACTAAAAGACGAGGTGAATCATTTTTAAATGGAGAACCATCATAATTCCCAAATATTGTACTTACCTTTAAATTAACCGAACGCAACATATCATAAATTTCATCCGGGGAATACAATTTAACTGATTCAAAATATGTAGATATTTTCCCATTCTTTATCAAATTAATTTTCTTGTTTATCCTGGAATTTTCAATATATCTCTCCTGTTCAACTACTAAATCACCTACTTCTTTTTTGTGTTTTGGGACTAAATTATTTTTAACATAATTTGAATTAAAGTAGTCAAATACAAAGCCTCCTGAATTTTTTAATAATTTATTTATCTGACACAAAACGCTTTTGTTCTCTTCATCATTCTCAAAATATCCAAAAGATGTAAATAGATTTAGAATTAAATCAAATTTATAATTCAGGGGTAAAAAACGCATGTCCGATAATATAAAATTTGCATTAGATGTCTTACAATTATTTTCCATTGCAATTTTTAAAAGTGTTATTGAAAGATCAATACCGGTTATTCGAAAATTATTTTTTGCAAAAACAGAAAGATGTCTGCCCTGTCCACAACCTATATCTAATACATGAGAACCCGGCTCAAAATTTGTATTGGAAAGTATTAATCGAACAAGTTGTTGTGCTTCTTTTTCATCACGATGAGAATATACTTCAAGATAGTCGCTGCCAAACCAATTCTGATACCATTTAGCATCGTTTAAAGCCATTTATATTCCTTATACCAGGCAATGGTTTCACGAATACCATCTTCAAGTGAAATTTTGGCTTCAAAATCCAAGTCTTTTTTTGCACGATCCGGTGAACATGTCCAATAATCCTGTTCCATATCAATAACTTTTTGAAAGTTTACCAGGGCTGGTTTTTTAGTAAATGAGCTTATACCTTCACTTACCAGTGCCACTCCTTTCATTAACGCCAGAGGTACCGGTACTTTAAATCCTCTTTTATTCAAAACTTTTAATGTGGTTTTAGCTATTTCACTCCAGGGGTATGGTTTTGGACTGGTAATAAAATAAGTTTTTCCAACTGCTTTTTTTAGTTCTGAAGCGCGAATAATTCCACGAACTAAATCCTTAACATGAATTAAACTGAGGTATTTGTCTTTGCCACCTAATTGCGGTATAATGCCATTTTTCACAGTGCGGAAAAATTCAAGTATGTCAGAGTCTCTTGGACCATATACTGCCGGTGGTCTCAGAATCGTAACTGGTAATTTATTTTTATTTTCCAAAACATATTTTTCACCGGCAAGTTTACTCTTTCCATAATACGTTATTGGATTCGGTGTATAATTTTCATCTATCGGAATTATACTTGGACTGGGACCCGTTGATGTCTGCGAGCTAATATAGATAAATCTTTGAAGTTTATTATTTACTTTTATTATTGCATCAACCAGATTTTTGGTACCAATATAGTTCGCCTCAAAATATTCTTGTTCAGTTCTGGCTTTCGTCAAACCTGCTACATGAAATACCATATCAACATCTTCTATACCTTTGTACAATGATTTTATATCAGATAAAGTGCCATAATAACATTCTACATCTAAATCTGCAATCCATCTTAGATTGCTTTGTTTCCTTACCAAACATCGAACACTGTGTTTTTTTTCTAATAAACTCTCGGCTAAAAAACTGCCGACAAAGCCAGTTGCACCTGTAATAAATACCTTCATAATAACCTCAAATCTTCGAAAATAATAAAAATATATTGGATTAGAAATGCATCTATTGTCTTAAAAAACAATAGCATATTTTAAAGAAGTTTGTTATATTTTTCAAATCTATTATGACTAAACTCAATTCTATTTTATATTATAAAAAATTTTCAGGAGGCTTTTTTGAGCTTATTACAAAAATGTTATGATTTTACACGAGCTGATGAAATTAAAGAAGCAGGATTCTATCCGTATTTCAGACCTATTGAAGAAAGCGAAGGTCCGGTTGTTCAGATAGAAGGTAGGAAAGTCGTTATGGCAGGATCCAATAACTATCTCGGTCTGACCAATCATCCAAAAGTAAAAGAAGCTGCAATAAAAGCAATAGAAAAATATGGTACAGGATGTTCAGGATCTAGGTATTTAACCGGAACCATAGATTTACATGTTGAACTTGAAGATAAGTTGGCAAAGTTTTTGAATAAAGAAGCAGTGCTTTTATTTAGTACAGGATATCAAACTGCTCAAGGTATTATTCCTACTTTAGTCCAAAGAGGTGAATATATAATATCAGATAAAGATAATCATGCATGTATTGTTGCTGGAAATTTTATGGCCAGAGGAGCAACAGTTAATGTAGTTCGATATCGACATAATGAAATGAATGATTTGGAACGTGTAATAAAAAAGATTCCCCAGGAGGCAGGTAAATTAATTGTCAGTGATGGTGTATTTAGTACCGGTGGGGAAATCGTTGATTTACAAAATTTAAACAAAATTGCAAAAGAATATAATGCAATTATATTGATTGATGATGCACACTCAGTTGGGGTAATTGGAAAAGGCGGCAGAGGTACTGCCAGCGAATTTGACATAGAAGACGATATTGATTTGATTATGGGCACCTTCAGTAAAACTTTTGCATCTTTAGGTGGGTTTGTCGCAGGGAAAGCAAAAGTGATTGATTTCATAAAACACCACGCACCTGCATTAATTTTTAGCGCTTCCCCCACCCCATCATCCGTTGCTGCCACTATTGCTGCATTGGAAATATTAATTGAAGAACCAGAACGCGTTCAGCAATTAGTAGATAATGCCAATAAAATTCGAGTTGGTCTTAAAGAAGCTGGATTTAATGTGCTTGACGGAAGAACCGGAATCGTTCCGGTTATCGTAGGCGATGATATGCTGGCTTTCAAAATGTGGCGCATTTTATATGATTCAGGTTTATTTGTTAATGTTTTTATTTCACCCGGCGTTCCGCCAGGCAGACAAATGATGCGTACCAGTTATATGTCCACACATAAAGAAGAACATCTTGATTTTATTATTGATACATTTATTAAAACAGGTAAAGAGATAGGATTAATTTAGTCTTATATTGTTATAGTTTTAGTATGTTACACATTAACACTATAGCATAACAATACTATAGTATCATAAAACAATTTTTTTTGAGGTAATTATGAGTTCCGTTGAAATAAAAAAAGTCGAAACTAAAAAAGAACTAATGCAATTTATAAAAATGCCCTGGGATATTTATAAAGATGATCCCAACTGGGTTCCGCCTTTAATTATGGATCGAAAGAAATTATTGGATAAAAAGAAGAACCCCTTTTTTCAGCATGCTGAGATGGATTTATTTCTTGCACTAAAAGATGGAAAAATTGTTGGTAGAATTGCGGCAATCACTAATGAAAATCACAATAAATTTCATGAAGATAATATTGGATTTTTTGGATTTTTTGAATCAATAAATGATACTGAAGTTTCAAATACTTTATTCGAAATCGTAGAAAAATGGTTAAAAGATCACGAGAAAGATGGAATGCTGGGCCCAATGAATCCTTCCTCAAATGATGAGATGGGCTTACTAATTGATGGTTTCGATTCGCCACCCTTTGTGTTAATGTGCCATAATCCAAAATATTATTCTGAACTAATTGAAAAATACGGTCTAACCAAAGCGAAAGATTTGTGGGCCTGGTATCAAGATGCAAAAACCGCTCAAACTAAAATTTCGGATAAAATGTATCGTGTAGCAGAAAAATCTGCAGAAAAATACGGACTTACTGTACGTACTATAAACTTTAAAAACATGAAACATGAGGTTAAAATACTTCGTGATGTTTACAACAATGCCTGGAGTAAAAACTGGGGATTTGTGCCAATGACCGATGATGAATTTAACCATATGGCAGCAGATATGAAACAAGTTGCTGATCCGGATTTTATTTTTATTGTTGAGAAAGATGACAAACCAATAGGTTTTGTTCTCACTCTTCCAAATATAAATGAAGTATTAATCAAAATTAAAAATGGTAAACTATTCCCAACCGGAATATTTAAATTGTTATTTGGGCTTAAAAAAGTAAGAACTGTTCGTGTAATTACGCTTGGAATAATAAAAGAATATCAGTTTGCTGGTTTCGGTTCCATAATGATTCTTAAATCTATTAAAACGGCATTAGACAAAGGTTTAGATGGAGGCGAGATGTCATGGATTTTAGAAGATAATACTGCAATGAACAACCCCATTGAATCATTAGGCTCTAAAAAGCATAAAACATATAGAATATATCAAAAGCATTTTTAGATTTTATTCTTGGCAATAAAAAAGCCGGCTAATTTTAGTCGGCTTTTTATTTGATTAAAAAATCTTTTAGGTTAATTACCTAATATTAATATTCATCCTCATGATATAAATCTGCATCTTCTGTAAATGCAGTAGAATTAAATTTTTTCTCTTTCTGGCAGAAATCAAAAAATTCACAATCATGGCATGCATAGTCGTCACAATTTATCATATCTTCGCATGTACCATTTAAATCCAATGTGATACTTTCGCGATAGCATAATGCATCATGGTTATGATGACATTCGCTACATCCGCAGGTGAGATTTTCAAAATACGCCATTAAGACGATCCTCCCTTAATTTTAAATATTTATACTTTTTAATTAATATCAGTTTTATCATGTTCTCTTAAATATTTTGAACCCTCTTCTAACAATTCTTTTTCATCTTCCGTTAAATTCAAATATCCAACACGATTTATCTTATCTAATATTTCATCTATTTTTTTGCGATAATATTCGACCTTTTGATCATCACCTTGATGATATTTTAAATTTTGATCTGATTTTTTTTGTCCCTGTTGAAACCATGATTTTAATTTATAAAATTGATTCCAATATTTTAAATAAACAAACCCTACTACCATTCCCCCTAAATGTGCAGCATGAGCTATTCCATCAGAGGCTGTACCAAATGTGGAAAAGAATGATATAAATGCCAGAAATCCGATAAAATATTTTACTTTTACCGGAAACAAAAAATAAACGTAAATTGGTCGATTAGGATATCTTAAGGCATATGCAACCATAATTCCATACACTGCACCCGATGCACCAATAGTAACTGAATTTGGAGAAAGTAACATTATAGTTATTCCGGCGCCTACACCACAAATAAAATAATATTTTAAAAATTCTTTTGTACCCCATTCCCTCTCTAATTCACTGCCAAACATCCAGAAGATGAACATATTAAAAAACAAATGCCAGAACCCGCCATGCAGGAACATATATGATACAGGCTGCCAAATTTTAAATGACACAAATACCTCATACGGATGCAAAGCAAAAGTTTTTGTTAAAAACAAATTTAAACTGTAATTCATAAATTGCATTAAAAAAATAATACCATTTGCAAATAGTAAATTTTTTACTGCTGGTGTAATCGCTCCGCCACCTAATCCAAATGAAGATCTTTGATAATTCATATTTTCCTTTTTTTAATAAGCTTTTCCAAAAACTACACGACCTTCAGATTTTTCTCCACATACCAGACATGTTCCCTTCTCTTTCTTCTTTTCAAAGGGAATCAACCTAATCGTTGCTTTGGTGTCGTCTTTTACCTTTCGCTCACATTCCACGGATCCGCACCAATGTGAATATAAAAATCCTCCGGGCTCATCTATAACTTTCTTAAATTCATTGTAGTCATTTATCATGAATGTAAATTCTTCACGCATTGCTTTCGCTTTATCAAGCATCTCTTTTTGCATGACAACTAACAGATTATTTATTTTGTTCCTCAATTCAATAACCGGAACAAATATTTTTTCTCTGGTATCCCTTCTCACGATAACAACCTGGTTATTCTCTACATCTCTTGGTCCGATTTCAATACGTAATGGAATGCCCTGAAGTTCCCATTCCGAATATTTATAACCCGGTTTATACTGATCACGATCATCAAGAATCACACTGCAATCCTGGCATAAATCTTTTTTGATGTTATCAGCAAGATTCAATACTTTTTCTTTTTGATCATCGGATTTCCAAATCGGAATTATTACTATCTGGTTTGTCGCCATTTTTGGAGGTAACACCAATCCATTATCATCACTGTGAACCATTATTAACGCACCAACTAATCTTGTACTTACTCCCCAGGATGTCGCCCACACAAGTTTACGCGAACCATCTTTATCCTGGAATTTAACATCAAACGCTTTTGCGAAATTCTGACCAAGGTTGTGAGAAGTTCCTGATTGCAAAGCTTTTTTATCCTGCATCATTGCTTCGATACAATAAGTATGTTTAGCACCCGCAAATTTTTCAGATTCAGATTTTTTTCCAATAAGAACCGGTATAGCCATATAATCTTCAGCAAACTTGCGATAAACTTCCAATATTTTTAATGTTTCTTCTTCGGCTTCTTCATACGTGGCATGTGCTGTATGACCTTCCTGCCACAAAAATTCAGTTGTACGCAAAAACAGACGTGTGCGCATTTCCCAACGGACAACATTTGCCCATTGATTTATTAGAATTGGCAAATCCCTGTAACTCATGATCCACTTTTTATACATACTCCAAATTATAGTTTCTGAAGTTGGTCGAACGTAAAGATTTTCTTCTAACTTGGCTCCACCTCCATGAGTAACAACAGCACATTCCGGAGAGAAACCTTTCACATGCTCTGCTTCCTTTTCCATAAAACTTTCCGGTATAAATAAAGGAAAATATGCATTTACGTGACCTGTTTCTTTAAACATATCGTCAAGATATTTTTGTATTTTTTCCCAAAGTGCATAACCGGTTGGCCTGATAACCATACATCCTTTGACAGGAGAATAATCAGCTAATTTCCCTTGAATGATAATATCGGTATACCATTTTGAATAGTCAGTTTCACGTTTGGTAATTCTTTCTGCCATTTCTTCTCCGCTAAGTCTTCCTTTATTTATTATCCTATAGAATTGGGAAATATTTTAATAATTGCACAAAGTTATTTGGTATATGGTATAAGTATCTGATTGAAAATTGTCTCTTATACCTTATTTCCAAATTCTCAATTTCATAAATTAATTTATTACTACCTAATATCAGTTTCCACAAAACAGATTGTTATTTGCTGAAAGCCATTAAAAAACACCTGAAATATAGGTGGAACTCCGTACGCCTGAAGGGAATCGAACCCCCAACCTTTGGAACCGGAATCCAACGCTCTATCCAATTGAGCTACAGGCGCAATTTAGTGGCGGAATATAGGTTTTTATATTGGTAAAATCAAGCACTTTATAAAATAGTGTTTAAAAGTAATATTTTTATATAGTTATCTTACTTAATCAGATGAACTCCATCATCAAAAAAGGTTGTCTATTATTTTTTAGCTGACCTAACATAAATGATTTTATACATAGCAGGTACAACTATCAGTGTTAAAAATGTGGCAAATGCTAATCCGAAAATAATCGTCCATGCCAGGGGATTCCAGAATGCCACACTATCTCCACCAAAATAGATTTGCGGATTTAGTTCTGTAAATAATGTAACAAAATTAATATTCATACCTATCGCAAGAGGCATCAAGCCCAAAATAGTTGACAAAGCTGTTAATAATACCGGAGTTAAACGGGTAGCACCGGCAACAACAATTGCATTTATTTTATCTTCTTCTACTTCAAAACGAGCATCAACATAATCAATAAGAATGATTGCATTTTTAACTACTACGCCTGCAACAGCTATTATACCCATTCCAGTCATCATCACAGAGATATCTATGTTAAATATAATAAACCCAAGTAACACACCAATGATACTAAAAATAATCTGAGATGCTATTATTAAAGGTTTAGCTATGGAATTAAACTGAGCTACCAAGATTATCAATATGAAAGCAATTGCAATAAAAAGTGCTTTTACCAAATAATCACCAATTTCTTTCTGCCCTTCTTGTTCACCTGTAAAACTAACGTTACAACCATCCGGTAATTTGAATCTTGGCAATGCTTTTTTAATATCTAGAATAATTTCATTTGCATTATATCCGGTTAATATATTTGATGCTATTGTAATAACCCTTTTATTGTCAACGCGATTTATACCGCCATAGGTTGATGTTAGTTCTACGGATGCAACTGATGAAATAGGAATTTTACTGGCAGGTCCATTATTTTTACTCGGAACTGTTATCTTTTGGCTCAATAAAACTTCCAGGTCATATCGATATTTTTTATCAAGTCTTAATTGAATAGGATATTCATCTTCACCTTCTTTAAATTTTGATACTTCATTTCCGTATATGGCTGTTCGCAACATTGATCCAATTGCAGCAGTGCTTATACCTAATTTACTCGCTTTATCACGATCTACAATCAGTGATAACTCAGGTTTATTCAATTCCATATCTGATTTAAGATCTTCAATTCCCTGAATATAAAGTGATTTAATGTATTTTTTTAAATCCTCACTTACTTTAATTAATTCATCAAGGTCTTCGCCACTAACTTCGATATTTATTGCTTTACCAGCAGGTGGCCCCATCATATCTCTATCCACTTCAATATTTGCTCCGGCAATGCCTTTCATTCCATCTCTAATATCCTCCAAATATTCAAGTGTGGATTTTTCACTGGTTCTGAATTTATATTCTACAAATGATACAGCTACTTTTGCTAATTTTTCCTGTGTCGATCTTTCAAATATATTACTACCGGCGTTAACAGCTACACTTGCCACCACAGCTTCCACATCCGGGTTATCTTTGCCTAAAAGATTAAATACCCGATCTTCTACTACCTGACAGATTGAATCAGTCACCGCAATGTGTGTCCCTTCAGGCATAGTTATATAAATCATAATTTGATTGGGATCACCCTGGGGCATAAAAACTACTTTTGGTGCTGCGACTCCCATAAGAATAAATGAAACAATTAAAAGAACAAAAAGAGAACTTACAACTGCATAAGGTCGATTTCCCTTTAATAAAAACGAGAGGGTCCTTTTGTATTGATTCATCATATTTGGTAAAACAGTATTTTGAAATTTATGAATCCAGTGAACCATCACATATTTCAGAAATAAATATATGATAAGGCCAAAGACAATCAAATTTCCAACTATAATTGCTCCAAGAATATAAAAAAGTACTGCTGCGGCCAATAATATTATTGTAATTTTTCTGATCTTTTTATTGTCACTTTTCAATTTATTTTTCTTGGTTTCCTCATCTTCATATTTCATAAAAGAAACGGCAAAAACCGGATTCATCAAATAAGCAACTATCATAGAAGCAGTTAATGTGATAATAATTGTAATCGGCAACGCTGAAATGAATTTACCCATGATTCCCGGCATAAATATAAGTGGTACAAAAGGAGCAATAGTAGTTAGAGTGCCAGTAAACACTGGAACAGCTACTTCACCCACAGCCCGCTTTGTCGCATCCACAATTGAAAGATTTGCGGTTGTAGTGAAATGCCGGTAAATATTTTCAATAATCACTATCGAATTATCCACAACAATTCCGAGAACTAATATAAATGCCATTAATACAATAATATTCATTGTAAATCCGACCATTGGAATCACGGCAAATGCAATAAGCATGGATAATGGAATAGCAAGGCCCACAAAAAAGGCGTCAGCCTCACCCATAAAAAACATGAGCACAAAAACCACAATAATAAAACCTAAGATAATTGTATTAAAGAGATCACTAACTGAGTTGCGGGTATTTGTACTCAGGTCACTTGTGGTCGTAACCGCTAAGTTTGCAGATGCATCTTCTTTGAAATCTTCAACAATCAATTTTATTTTATCCACAGCATCAATCAGATTCTGACCTGTTCTTTTTATAACAGCAAGAGTTATTACATCTTTTCCCATTAATCGGGCATAACTTTCCCTGTCTTCAAAGTTATCTTCAACTTTCGCAATATCTTTTAAATAAATGCCATCCTTTAATAATATATTGCCAATCTGATCAACCTCTTCGAATTCTCCAATAATTCTAAAATTTCTTTTCATTTCTGAAGTACTAACCAAACCACCGGAAATTGTCATATTTTCAAATGCAACCGCATTTTGAATCTTGTTAAAAGATATGCCTGCGGTCTGCATTTTATACAAATCAACATTTATTTGTATTTCTCTTTCCAAAGCACCAATAATTTCAACTCTTGTAATTTCCTCAATGGATTCAATTTCATCCTGTAAATCATCCGCGTATTCTTTTAGTTTTACTAATCCTAGATCACCCGATAAATTGACATAAATGATCGGAATTTCAGAAATATCAATTTGTGACAATTCAGGTTCCTGAAACAAATTATTAGGAAGATCAGCTCGTGAATCATCAATGGCTTTTTTTACATCGAGATATGCCTGCATTTCATCTGCATTAACCTCAAACTCTGCAATGATAAGGGAAAAATCTTGCAAAGACTGGCTTTTCAGGTGCTTAATTCCTGTTATACCCTTTAGTTACTTTTCGATAGGTCTTGTTACCAGATTTTCCATATCTGCCGGCGATGTTCCCGGATGAATTGTTGTAATCATGAAATATGGAAAAGGGACATCAGGAAACATTTCTTTCGGGGTTGTAACATATTGCATCATTCCAAAAATAATTAAAATGACAGTAAAAATATAAATTGTGGTTTTTTTATCAACGGCTATATTTGAAATCTTAAATTCTTTAAATTCCACGCTTTTTTGCTCCTTGACTTTTATTCATTACTATATCCCCTTTTAAAAACAGGTAAATCTAATCCCCCCTTGAAAGGGGGACTCTATTTATCACCTATTTGCACCATTTGCCCATCAACCAAATCCTGAAAACCGAAAACAACGATATGCTCATTATCATTTAATCCCTCTTTAATTTCAATAACATCATCATAATATTTCCCCGGTTTTACAATTCGCTTTTCTACTAACCAACGTTCATTTGGAAATTCAGGATGTTTTTTTGCCGAAAACAAAAATGCTTCACTTCCTGTTCTTTGTAATACATCAACAGGAACTGTTAACGCATCCGGATTTATGTAATCATTAATAGTTAAGACTACCAGCATATTTGGTTTAATTAAAGATTCATTTTTAGGAATTGTAATTTCGACATTAAATGTTCGGTTTTTAGGATCAATAACTTGGGAAACTGCATCGATTTTGAGTTTTAAATTTTTATCCAGTACAGGAATTTTTACATCTACTAAATCTCCTGTTTTAACATTTGAAATATAACTTTCAGATAAAGCCGCTTTTATTTTCAGATCGGATAACTGGACAACCCTTATTCCTCCGAATCCTGGCGCTGCCGCTTCTCCTTCTTTTATCAAAATCTCGTCTATTGTTCCGGAGATTGGTGAAGTTATCTTTGTTAATTTATACTGTTCATTCACGGTTATTAATTTTTGTTCCAAACTCTCTTTATTTGTTTTTGCTTGTAGATACTGAATTTCACTGCCAATTTTTTTACTCCACAACCTTTCCTGCCTCTCAAAAACAGTTCGTGCAAGTTTTAAATTGGTTTTTAGTTCTGCAATGGAACTTTCATATATTGCTCCATCAAGTTCAGCTAGAAGTTGACCTTTTTGTACATGATCCCCTTTTTTCACATATATTCTTTTTACAATGCCCGGCGATTGTGGCGGAATTAATATATTGTTGTCAGATTCGATCGTTCCCTGAACTTTAATATAGTGTTTAAATTCCGTTGATTTAATCTTTTTAATTTCAACATATGAAATTTTAGTGTTATCGGAATCTCCGTTAGATTGCACTATTTCTTTTTTAAGTTCAGAAATTTTTTCATTTAGTTCGTCTCTTTGAGATTCCAATTCCCGTAATTTTGATTGCGAATCTTCCGACCCGCATGAAACTAAAAATATTCCTAAAACCAATATGCTAACCAATTTTCTCATAATAATTCCCAATATTTAAGTTTTAATAATTATTTAATAATCTATCCAAAGAATTTTTTGAATTCAGTAAATCAGACATGGAATTAAAATAATCCGATTGCGCTGTTAAATACTGATTGTGAATTTGAATTAATTCCAGATTTGACGATAGACCTTCTTTATATTTTTCTAAAGTAATATCAAAAATCTCTTTTGCTAATTCCATATTGTTTTTATTATTCTGATAATTAAGATATGCAGATTTTAATTCTGATTGAGTTTTGGAGAATTGAAGCAATAATCCTTGTGTTGCTTTCCTTAAATTATTTTGTGCCTGTTTGAATTCAATTTGAGACTGCTGCACTTTAAAAAATTTAGAACCGCTATTAAAAATGGGAACATCTATTCTTAATCCTATAATTCCAGTATTGAACCAATCTTTATTTTGATTAAAAAAATTAAACCGATCTCTTTGGGCATTATACTGATAGGTTCCAAAAGCTGCAATTGTAGGAAAAAATTTCGACCATTCATTTTTTAAGCTTAATTCCGATAATCTCTCCTGCGATTGTATTAATTGAAATTCAACATTTTTTTTCAAATCAAATTCACTTTTGATGAGAGAGGAAATGCTGACATTCTGTAGTATATCTTCAAGTTTCTCAGTTAGTACTATATTTTTGTCGATATCAATTCCCATTTGCAGTTTTAGTAACTTATAGCTTACATCTATCTGTTGCGATAATGTGATTAACGAATTTTCCAATTGTGTCACTGATATTTGTAGTTGTTTTACTTCAGTCTCTTCGACAAATCCTTCTTTATAGCTTTCATTCACTTCATAGTGAATTTTCATTAGATTTTCGAAACTTCGTTCTAATATTTTTTGGTTTTCCTCAACAAGCAGCACCAAATAATAAGTTTGTGTAACGGCTTGAGCGACATCCATCTCTGAGCGTTTATTGTTTTGTTCTGTCAGATCCAAAAACACATTTGACGCCTGCAAACCGACGATATAACTTCCGCTAAAAATGAGCTGAGTAACCGTTACTCCTGCAGTGGCGTTATGCCGAACACCAAATTTGACCGGAATATAAGTTCCCGGTTTATCAAAAAATTCACCAGGTAATAACATGGTTGGAATTTCAAAAAAATTGTTATATTCTACACTTCCGCTTATCTGGGGAAAGCCACTTGTAATTATTTCTTTTATTTGTTCATTTGCAGCATCAATACTTAACCTGGTATTAAGCACATCATAATTATTTTCCATTGCATAATCAATTGCTGAATCTAAGGAAAACTCAAATTTTATATTTTCCTGCGCGAACATCATTTGAGATAATAAAAAACAACTTAGCATTAAACCCATATAAATAACTTTAAACGTATGTGGATACTTATTTTTCATTTTCATTTCCATATTAATTATAATGTAATATTCTTTATTCTAAACATTTATCAGTTTACAGACTAACACTTTTTTAATCCATTGATAATTAAATCTATCATTTCTTTACCAGTCTTTTTTATTTTAGCATAATCAATATCAGCAGCGGACATAACTTTGGTGATTTGGAATTCCCTGAATTTAATTGAGTCTAAAACGGTACGAATGGAATCTGCAATTTTAATAGAATTACATTTTCTAAATTCCCCTTTATTAATACCTTCTTTAATAATTTTTGCCCATAAATCCACATCCCTTTTACGAATTTTTTCTGTTAGTTCAGTTAATAAAGGTTGGGTTTCAATAATAGTGCTAACGCTTAAATCAAATATTCCAACCTTTTCCTGCAAATGCTCCGTTTCTAATTCAACGAGCAAAAACATTTTATTTGTTGCCGATTTTGCTCTTGAAATTTTTTCTTCCGCCTTTTCAATGAAATTATGAACTTCTGACTCAATCATTTCACAAAACACAGCCTCCTTGTTTTTATAATAATAATACAAAGAGGCTTTTTTCATACCAATTGCACTGGAGATATCATCCATAGTTGTTTTATTAAAACCATACTGTGAAAAACAACGTAATGCTGCAGATCTGATCTGTTGTTTACGCAATTCTGATTTTTCGTTTCCATTTTCCATATCGCATTTCCTGATTTTTTTCGAACAATTTACTAATACGTTCGAATATTTGTCAATATCTTTATTATATTTTTTGAACAATATATTAAAATGTTCGAATAATCAAATTACTGAACATTACGGTGTCAAATAAAATAAGTTTCACTATTAGTAAAAAGATTTGAATTGAATAATCTAAAAGGTATTTTCAATTCCAAAATGGATTTTTCCATTTGAAAAAGAATCGTTTTTTCCCAGTCCAAAATCTACACCCATGACACCCAATGCTGTATCAAATCGAATTCCAAGTCCATATCCCGGCAATATATTTTCTTTCTTTCCTTCTTTGTCTTTATAGTGATAAAATCCCCAATCATTAAATATAAATAACCTTGAATTCCGGCCAATCAAAAACCTGTATTCTATATTCAACCATGAAACAACCGAGCCATGAAACTGGTTTTCCCTATAACCGCGAAGGCTTTTCGCCCCGCCAAACCAGGTATGATCAGTTACCTGAAGTTGGTTTTCATTGCTTTTAATTTGTGAACCATAAATATGAAAATACAAAAGTTGGTTGGATATAATTGGCATGAAGAAAGCAAGATCAACCTGTACTTTTTGCAATTCTTCATTTTCCACTAAATTTTCTTCTTTTATTAAATATGACGGACCTGTATTTTGCTTTTGGCCAAAACTATATTTTGTGGAATAATAAATTCCGGAGCGGGGGTTTATCGGATAATCTCTTGTATCATATTCAATTCCAAATTCGACTGTATTTATTATGTTTCGCGCCAAACGTAAATCTCTGCTTGCTGATGAATCAGGGATTGTAACTTTTTGATAAAATGAAAAAATTGATTTCAAATCATTTGTTATTCTAAACGAACTATTAGTAAAATATGATCGTTCAATATAAGTTGTATCTCTTACCAAACGTTCCAATCCTACTCCAACATTTATTGGGAGATTAAAAATCCAGGGTTCTTCATAATACAATTTAAATTGATCAGAGTACTTGTCAGGTTTTTCCCAGAATATTTCAAATTTCCTGCCTGTACCAAATAAATTTCGAAAACTGGCATTTAGTAGTCCGGTAAAATATCCTTCTCCCTTTTTTTGAGATGGATCATCCGGAATATAGCCGACAATACCATCAAATGTTGTTGTATTACCTTCTTCTACCTCTATCAACAATGCAAATTCATTTTCTTTTGTTATTGTGAATTGAGGCGTTCTTACTTGCTTAAAATATCCTAATTTATTTAACAAATGTGGTATTTTTTCAACTTCATCCTGTCGATATTTATCTCCGGGTTTTATATCAATTTCGCGAATGATGACTTCATCTTTTGTAACCTTATTTCCGGTTAAGATGATTTTAGAGATTTCCGCTACTTTGCCACTTTTAACTCTAAAAAATAAATCTACAACATAAGAATTATCAGATTTTTTAATATTTACTTCCGAGACAGTTGACTCGACGAAAGGGAAGCCTTTTTCAGCATATAACCTGTTGATGACATTTATTTCCTTCTCAATTAATTTATGATTGTAAATATCATCTTCTCTCAAATCCATTTGTGATATTAAATCTTCTGCAGAAATAGAATCACTGATAACCGAAATTGCACCAATATAAAAAGGAAAATTTTCTTTTATGTACCAGGTAATATCATTTGTTCGCTTCTCAATATTTGTATGAATTGAGACTGAATCAATCTGGGCATATAAATAGCCCTGCTCATTCAGATGTGTAATTATTTTTTTGTTGATTGAAGTAATTTGATTTTTATTAAAGAAACCAGCGGGTTTTAATTCACTCCATTCTAATAATTGCTCATCTCCAAATTTTTGGTTTCCTTCAAATTTAATTGAACCAATAATGCTTTGGGCATTGAGATATCCAGTTAGAAGGAGGACAATAAATGCAACATAAAGATAATAATATTTTTTTATTATACTTTCCATTTTTATTATTTTTTGTATTCGAAAACTCATCTATATTTTAATGCATATTTGTGTTTACATTTAAGAAAGTATTCGGGAACTATTTTAACTTTGCATTTGGGTTCCTGATCACACTTATATCCAAGAAAAGAAAACTGCGAAGCAGTGAAACACAAATAACTTCGAGTGCAACTCGGAGATAGCAACAGACTAAATAATATGAACTGCAAAGCAGTTTAATTTTAATCATATTCATAATAATATAAATAATTGCTTATCTGTTATAATAAATACTTTTCATCAAAATCTATATTAAAATCTTTTAATATTTTTTTATATTCATCAATAAATGTTTCTTTTTTATGATGGTCTACTTGATTTTTTATATAGTTTATTAATTTATCTTTTTCATGAATTGAATATGTAAACGCTCCGTAGCCCTGTTGCCAATTTGTAAAATTCACAAATAATTTTTCCTGTTTTATCATATTTGAGGAAGCTAGTTTTATATCTTTTATTAAAGATGCTAGCGGTACAGTTGGATGTAAATGTGTAAATATATGAATATGATCTGCCACACCATTTATTCTATATAGATGGCATTTCTTATTTTTTAAAATCCCCCAAATATATTTAAAAAGTAATTCTCGATTATGTTCAATTAAAACCTTTTTTCTATTTTTAGTAGAAAAAATAATCTGACAAAATATTTGTGTATAAGTTGACATCCGAGATGATCCTTTTTTCTTTACATTGTTCACAGTTATTCAACTCTTAAAGAGTTGAATCATTGTTTTCAGTTCTTTCCCCTGAATTATATTCAGGGTTATTCAAGTTAAATTCCTTCGGGATTATTAGATAAGGTATTTATATTTTATTATTCTCCTCCACAGATTAGAAAGTCTTAACTAAAAGTAAGCCCGGATTTCCGCCTGTCCTGTATGAATTATTTTTTCGAAATTTGCATCATCGCGCCCACTGTAGAATAAAGTAAACACCACGTTTTCTGCTACTGTGTATTCTCCCCGTAACTGCCAGCGTTGATTGACACCCTCCTTTTTTCCCCTGGCCATTTCAAATGGAACTACTAATTTGTTTGGATTGTTAATCACTTTCACGTCCTGGTATTCATATTCTGATGAGATTCTGCCCTTTTTCAAAATGGAATAGTTTATCCTTGTCAGAAATCGGGAATATTGTAAATTGATATCTCTTGCCTGAATTAAGTCCTTTTCAAAACCAATTTCTGAATCCAAACCAAATTCCCAGTTAAGACTTGGCCTGTATGAAAAATCCTGATTAATTAAAAACGAATTAATATCCCTGTTTCGTGAACTATTTTGTTGACTTTTCCGGGTTGTAAATTTTTGTCTAAGTTCTGACTGCGCTTTCAAATTACTAACAACTTTGTACGAAGCCCTGATTCCTCTCTCCACTATAAGTCGATCTTCATTTTCATTTGCGTCAAGATATTGGTTAGATTTATCATCACGGTATTTGTAACGTAACCGAAAAGAAATATCCCTGTTCCTTTTTAATATATATAAATCTTCATTAAAAACTATGCTACCTTTTAGTGTACTATCTCCCTGAAATGAGGAGAGATTCAATAAATAAATCTGGGTTACATCTGACTCTTTTGTTTCCTCCTGTACTCTGATATAACTTTCACTGCTTAATGAGGTAAGAAGTTTTTGCCAAGATGATCTGGGTTTTCTCCAAAATTTATCGGGATTAAGCTTCAATCGTAGTGCTGTCTCGAGATTAGTGACCGGTTCAAATCTGCCTGAAGGTACAACATACAGAACTATATTTCCGTCTGGATCCGGAATGTATTCTTCCAGATATTCATCATAGGTAAGATTGCCTCTACCTTCCCCAACATCAAGATATATTTTTTCACGCAACGCCAATTGTTCGGTTGAAATGCGATATTGCCATCGTAAATCAAGTGCCTTTTTCCACTGATGATTATTCAATGTGAGTTCAACCAGATTCGTTTCACGATCCTGCCAAACCGTGTCCTGAAGCTGTGTACCGAGTAATTGTAATTTCAAACTATCAACTTTTGTATTTTCAAAGAAAGAAGTATAATCTTTTTTTCTTAAAACTAACTCGAGTGATCCACTTAAATTATTCCATTCAGCCAAATCCATCCGAAAGCGTTTTGTAATAGATGTAGCTTGTTTAATTTTCTTACCGTTTAAATCGGGGTTAAAAATATGATCATCACGCTGACTGTATAAGAGATAGCCACTCAAATACTGATGATTTATGACACCAATTTTTCCGGACATTTCAAGAAAATCAAAACCACTTTTCCCCGTTTTACCAAAGTTTTCTCTTATCTCATATTCCACACTTATCCGGGGTTGAAATAAACCTATATCTTTCTCAACATATCCCTTTTGACGTAACCAGTTATCTTTCACATTATTTTGTTCGCTTTGTACATATTCCTGGCTTAGTTTACCCCGCAACCATTCTTTTTTATCCCAGTCAACTCCCCCTCTATATCTAAACGAATTAAATTTATCACGATCCATTAACCCTAAATTTCCTGAAAAGGCAATCCATTCCCACGGATTATATTTCGAATTAACTTCCCAGCTATTCTCTTTATTTGAGATTAAATTATTGTCAGATAAATTCCAGTATCGATTGAATTCCGGCTGGTTGATTCTATCAACAGGATTAAAATTATTCTCAATGAACCTGCCGTCCGCTGAAAAGGCAATTTTCCCTAATTTCGAATTAAATAGTTTAATTGGAAGGCTTTCGGTTGAAGCAGAAAGTTTCAGCGCTTGGCCTGTATTATCTGAATCATTAAATCCTGATAACATATTACGGTCCAAACTGCTGACGGCATATTCGGATTTT
>DAOWAQ010000321.1 GCA_030634505.1 Calditrichia bacterium | reverse complement strand
GAACCCGGAGACATTGATGTTGGATCCAACATATGACTATAATGCCAGGCATCGGGATATTTTCCACCTATCCTGTGTAGATCAGGTCCAGTTCGTTTAGAACCCCATTGGAATGGATGATCATACACGAATTCACCTGCTTTTGAATACTCACCATATCTTTCTGTTTCCGATCTGAAGGGTCCGATCATTTGTGAATGGCAGACATAACATCCTTCACGAACATAAAGATCTCTCCCCTCTAATTCTAAAGGAGTATATGGTTTAACACTTGCAATTGTCGGAACATTAGACTTTATCAACATGGTCGGAACTATTTCTATAATTCCCCCGATTAGTATTACAATCGTTGCCAATATTGAAAACTGAACCGGACGACTTTCCAACCATCTGTGTCCCCAGCCTTCTTTTTCATTTCCAACTTTTGTTTCAATTAAAGCTGGCGCTTGTGCTTCCTCATTTTCAACCAGCTTGCCACTTTTAGCAGTTTTATACAGATTGTAAATCATTAAGAATACACCGGAAAAATATAGAGTTCCTCCTATAGCACGAACTGCGTACATCGGGACCAATTGCAATACAGTTTCTAAAAATAATGGATATTTCAAGAAACCATCCGCAGTAAATTCTTTCCACATTAACCCTTGTGTAATTCCAGCCCAATATAATGGTACTACATAAAAAATCATACCAAGAGTTGAAATCCAAAAATGAAGATTAGCTAATTTTATTGAATAAAGTTTTATGTTGTATATTCTTGGTATTAACCAATAAAGTACACCAAATGTTAACAAACCATTCCAACCTAAAGTACCTATATGAACATGTCCGATAGTCCAATCCGTATAATGTGAAAGAGCATTTACATTTTTTAGTGCCATCATAGGACCTTCAAATGTGGACATACCATATGCAGTAACCGCTACCACCATGAATTTGAGTATTGGATTTTCTCTTACTTTATCCCAGGCGCCGCGTAACGTTAATAATCCGTTTAACATCCCTCCCCATGAAGGCGCAATGAGCATAATTGAAAACACGGTTCCCAGGGATTGAGCCCAATCCGGCAAAGAGGTGTACAATAAATGATGAGGACCTGCCCAAATATATAGAAAAATTAATGACCAAAAATGGACAATGGACAATCGATATGAATATATAGGCCTGTTAGCTGCCTTGGGCAAAAAATAATACATCAATCCCAGGTAAGGAGTGGTAAGAAAAAATGCAACCGCATTATGACCATACCACCATTGAACCAGTGCATCCTGAACTCCTGCATAAACAGGGTAACTCTTCCATAAACTAACCGGAATTTCAATTGAATTTACGATATGCAATACAGCAACCGTAAAGAATGTCGCAAGGTAAAACCAAATCGCCACATACATGTGTCTTTCACGTCTTTTAATTAAAGTTCCTATCATATTCGTTCCGAAAATTACCCAAATAATGGCAATAGCGATATCAATAGGCCACTCAAGTTCTGCATATTCTTTGCTTACAGTGATTCCAAGCGGAAATGTAATTGCTGCTGATACAATAATCAGCTGCCAGCCCCAAAAATGAATTTTACTCAATAAATCACTAAACATCCTCGCTTTTGCAAGACGTTGTAAGGAATAATATACACCCATGAAAATCCCATTACCGACAAAGGCAAAGATGACAGCATTTGTGTGTAATGGACGGAGTCTGCTGAATACCGTATATTGAATTCCCAGGTTCCAACTCGGCAGATATATTTGAAATGCAATAATAACTCCGACAAGCATTCCGACAGCGCCCCAAAGAATAGTAGCGAAAGCAAAATTTCTTACAATCTTGTTATCATAATTAAAGGTTTCAATTGCCATACCAGGTTTACCCTCCCTATTTAATTATTTTTCATTAATATTATCTTTATCTTCAAATAACATTCTGATCGGTGGCGTATGTTTATCTTCAAACTGGCCATGTTTAACCGCCCACAAAAAAGCAATTAAAAACCCAATTGCCACAAATAAACTTGCCCCGATTAATATAAAAAGTGCACTCATGTTCTTAACTAATAAATTATTTTGTGATATCGAAAAAACTCCAAAAAACAATCAACATATAACAAATAAATCCCAATTTATAAATCACAAATAAACATTATGTTTGAATTTTGTTCTTTTAGTTTTTTGCAATTTATTTGTTCCGAAGGAATGCCTTCGGCATATTTTGGATTTTGTCATTTGTTATTTTAATATTTATTGTAACTGTAATCTTGCCAAAAGACGAGTTGCTCCAGTGGTAAATACGACCACCGAAATAGAACTCAATGGCATCAGGATTGCCGCGATCAATGGTGATAATGTACCTTGTATAGCAAAAGACAAACCAGCAATATTATACAAAAATGAAATTATAAAACTAACAACAATAATTCGCATGCTGCTTTTGCTGAATTGAATCAACTTTGGCAGTAAGTCAAAATTACCGGATTCCAGTATTCCATCGCAAGCCGGTGAAAAAACATTACTGTCTTCCGCAATAGAAATTCCAACGAAACTTTGCTTTAAAGCTCCGGCGTCATTCAACCCATCTCCTACCATTAAAACATTATTGCCGCCATCCTGAATATTTTTAATAAAATCTAATTTTGCATAAGGCGTTTGATTAAAATACAAATTATTATCAGACTTAAATATACTCTTTAAATTTTCCCGCTCTCCCTCATTATCACCGGTTAAAAGAAAAATATCAAATTTGGATTTTAAAGTCGTAATAATGTTCTTTAATCCTTTTCTGTATTTGTTTTTAAATACAAAATAACCTTTTAATTGATTATCAATTTGTATGAATGCAGCAGTATTTTGATTTATATTTTCAGTAATGTTATGAGCGCTAATGAATTTATTTGAACCAATTTTGATAGTTCTTCCGGAAATAGTTGCTGAAACGCCCAAGCCTTTTTCTTCTTTAAATTCGAAGATTGGTTCAAATGAAACATCAGATAAATGATTATAAATTGACTTACTTAAAGGATGGGTCGAATGGCGCACCAACGATTTTATCAAAACATTATCATTTTCATTTGTTGAATTCAAATCGAAATATTCTACACCAGCGCTTTGACTTTGGGTGATTGTCCCGGTTTTGTCAAATACAATCGTTTCAATTTTTGATAATGCCTCAATAACGGATATATTTTTAAGATAGAATTTAGCCCTGCCAAATATCCTCAACGTATTTCCCAATGTAAACGGAGTTGAAAGCGCCAACGCACAGGGACATGCAATAATTAAAACAGCTGTGAATGCATTAACTGCCAATGCCCAGCTTTCCGAAATCCAATAAAAAGCAGATATAAATGCAATCGATAATACTATAAAAGTAAAATACTTGCTCACTCTGTTTGAAAGTGTCGTCATCCGACTTTCGATTTTTTT
>DAOWAQ010000273.1 GCA_030634505.1 Calditrichia bacterium | reverse complement strand
TAACGGCAAATCATCTTTTTGTAATGTCAGTCCGGTTGGATTAAAATTAATTACTTTATACTGTTGTCCCCAACTTTTTAACTTTTTCGTAAAGTTAATAACAGTAGTTTTTAATGTGTTGATTCGGATTGAATTCGGCTCAGGAGTCGTGTTTAAAAATCCATAATAATCCTCTTTGAATAAATTTTGTAAATAGGATTCAAGCTCTTCATTATTAAGTGTATGAATCATGATTTGGAATTTACTGAAATTGTCAAGTAAGCAAAATACATTAGATTATTTTAATTTGATTAATATTTTATTAGATTGAGTTAAATTTTTTACAATTAATTTATTGTTGTGGACTTTAGCGATGCCATCGCTTTATTAAACTTTTGTTTTTTGAATATAATTCTATGAGACCTAAAAGACAATAGAAATATTAACTTAGATGCAGCGCTAGCACCGTTTATTAATGAATTTATTGTAATACCTTAAAACTAGTTGGAGGCAAATCATGTCAGAACCAAAAATAGTTCAAAAGGCACCTTATGTATTAGATGTGGAACCGGGTAAATATGCTTGGTGTGCTTGCGGATTATCGGCTAAACAACCTTACTGTGACGGTTCACATAAAACAACCGATATAAGACCTATTATAGAAGAAATAACTGAAAAGAAAAAAGTTGCCTGGTGTGGATGCAAAATTTCCGGATCCAAGCCAATGTGCGATGGTTCACATAAAAATTTATAATTAAATTAATATTGGGAAATCGGAATCATTTCTAAAGCAAAATCTTTACGCATTTTTTCATAATGGCGCATGGTAAGACGATTTGAAAACGTAAAAATAATGGCTTTAACAAATTCAGATTTTATTATCCAGCGAGAAATCTTAATTTTATCATTGTGCAATAATTGAAGAGTATTTTATTGTATTTATTGTAAAGTCCGCATTGCCCAGAATACAGGCAATAAACAAAATAATCGAATCCTGGTTTCTTTTATCGGAATCGTAACAATATAGGATATTGCTTTGTCCATATGCCTTACTGCTGTTTCAATCAATTCATTAAACATCCTTTGCGCCTGCTCATTGTTACTTGTTTCAAAAATTGATTGCCTGGTTAAATTGTATTTAGATAATATTTCGTCAGGAATATAAGATTGCCCCCGCCTTAAGTCAGTAGTCATATCCCTTATTATATTTACCATTTGCAATCCTTTACCAAAAGAGTCTGCAAATGATTCCAGTTTATGCTTAATATTTGGCGTAATTTTCTGCGAAAAATGGGCAAAAAGGGAAGTCAATAACTGTCCGACTGTTCCTGCTACATAATACATGTATTCATCCAGTTCCTGCATAGATTTCAAAAACCGGAATTTTGATTTTTTCATTGATTGAGCATATTTTTTCATGCCCAATGCCATCTCTATAACCCATACACCTATGAGTCTTTTTACTTCTGATTCAAATGAATTCAATACATTGTATACGCGTTCAAAGTTATGTAGTAATAATACATCTGATGAGTGCTGCGAGATTAATTTTGTTTTATTTATAAATATTGGATAGGCTTCTTTATCTTTACCCTGAAAAATCTTAATATACAAATCTAATAAATATTCTTTTTGCGCCTTTGTGATACTTGGCTCATCTTCAACTGTATCAGCAATTCTGCAAAGTAAATATGCAACAGATACAGGAATAAATAGAGCTTTTGGTAACATCTTGATGGTTGGTGCAAATGTTCGTGAAACTTGTGGAAGCATTGCCGTACAAAATTCTATATCATTCATATTTTTTTCTATTTGATTCATAGTATAAATAAAATTTATCTAATTAATTTAAAAAATATGTGTAGTCATATCAAATGCAGCAGGATGATATACTTACGAAAACTAAATTAGATATAATTGTAAATCTGTTAAATTTAAAAACCAGAATAAAGTTAATTATCTTGTTCCAGTTTTTCTTTTAATCTCTCTTCTATTGCAAACATTGCATCCGGGATATTTACATAGTTGGTAGTTTTTATATCCATTGACATTACGAGATTTTCTAATTCTTTTATTACATTTGTAATTCTTTTCGTCTCTTTAATACAGACTTTCACTAATTTTTGAGATTTATCCAAACTATCCGGGTTATGCTCGCAAAGTTGCGCATAACCATAAATTGTTGTTGTAGAATTATTTATATAGTGGGCCAATGTAGTTAATGTCTGACTTAATGTTTCCACCCTGGCCTGCATAAGCTCTGTAGCACGTTGTTTTTCGATTAATTCCTTTTTTCGAAAATGTTCATTATACACTTTTAATACTACGGCAGGTAACATATTAATCGTATCTGGTGACTTTACCAAAAAATCATCTGCACCTTTTTTTAATGTCTCTACAGCAATATAGGATTCACTTTGACCTGTGATTAAAATTACCGGTATATCACTTTTTTTTCGGATCATATCCAATACTTCTGTTCCATTTGTATCCGGCAAATTAAAATCAAGAAGTACAATATCAAAAAGATGTAAATAAATGTCTTCTAATTCGTTACCTGATGCTATGATCTTTGCTTCAACATTCAGATCTTCTTCTAAAATATCTTTTTCAAGAAAAGCGTGGTCTTCATCATCTTCTATAATGAGAATATTTTTTATCTTTTTTTCTAATGTTTCTATTGACATATTTATATATTAAGCCTTTGATCTTATATTTTTATAACTTAAAAGATATCTAAAGATTCGGATAAAAAATCAAAAAATTAAATTATATTACAGTTTTTTAAGTGCCGGGGGAGTTAAGACTGAATCGGGAAAGGTAAAATAAAAAATACTACCGGAGTCAACTTTTGATTTGACCCAAATTTCTCCATTAAATTTTTCTAATAAAGACTTTATCATAGCCAGTCCAACTCCCTTGCCTTCAGATTCTATATTCATTTCATTGTTGGACCTATAAAAAATTGAGAATATTTTATCAAGATCTTCAGGCGGGACACCTATACCGGTATCAGCAATTGCAAAGGCTAATTTTTTATGGACATATCTCCATTTCAATTCAATATTACGCAATTTGGAGTCGGATCGAATATATTTGATTGCATTGTCAATTAAATTCTGTAAAATCTGATTTATAATAAACCTGTCAAAATAAATCATAGGAAATTTTTCCTGAATTTTAACTTTTATTTTCTTTTCCTGTAACTCATGGTTAAAGTTTTCAAAAATACTGATAATAAGTTTGTTTAAATCCACTTTTTCGATGACCAATTTTCGTGATTTTACTTTACTAATCTCCAAAATTTCATTTACCAGTTCCATGTCTTTTTCGACATTTCTCCGAATTCTAAATAAGCGATCCTGTAATCCATTATCAAGGTTGTCTCCATATTTTCTTTCTATTGAATTTATCAAACCGGATATATTTCTTAAAGGAGCTATTAAATCATGGGAAATTGCTCTTAAAAATTCATCTTTTTCTCTTATAGAACGACGCAATAAAGTATTGGCTTTTACTAATTCCCGAGTTTTTGATTTTAAAGTATTCCCTACTGTGTCAAAATTTTTAATCGTCTCCAGATAAGCTCCAACAGTATTGCAATAAAACAACATTTTAGAAACATCACGATATTCAACTTTCATATTTTTACCGATTAAACCAATAGCCAGGACACCCCAGAATTCTTTAGCACCTTCAATCGGTAACAAGGCAAAATGGGTATTATATCCAATTCTTTAATTATATCATTAGTTGAAATCATTTCAGCATTTTTATAACCTAGACCTTTCCAAATACTCCCATTTATTGGTTCAATCAATTT
>DAOWAQ010000403.1 GCA_030634505.1 Calditrichia bacterium | reverse complement strand
TATTTAGCTCAAAAGTACTTGCATCATTTCCACTGATCATCAAAGCTTTATTTGTCCATAATCCGGGAATGGAATTTGAAGTATAATTTGAAAGTTTATCCATATAATTTAAAAATTCAGAATTGTTTTTAGCGGGTATTCTTCCTATCACCAGATCCGGTACAATATCATTTGATCCACCGGATACTAAAGCAAATTGAAAATCACTTGCTGATGCCCCGTATTTCTTTGTTTGAAATAAAATTGTTGGAACTAAATCAGGCTTGGAAGTGGAAGATGTTTTGTAGTTTTCAGATGCCGTGCCCACCAGATTAAGATAATAAAGCTGATGACTTTGATCCCAATTATTATAAACATAGGTTATAAAATCTTTAATTGCCAAAGGCGATTTAATACCATAATTAAACTCATCATAGATATCCTGAACTTTCACCAATTCGGTATGCAATCCATTTTGTTCATGGAATTGTTTAAGTTGTATAACATTATCATAAAGAAGATCATGAGTTACTATTAAATAATCTGCACTATTTGACTGCTCCAGGAGTGAAACATCTGTAATCGCATCGGGAATCCAAGGCAAATCTTTTTCAATACTTAAAGGTTTTTTCTTCTTATCTTTCGTTAGCGCAACGTATTCAATACCGCTATAAAAAATTGAGTCCTGAAATGATAACCGGTAGGATGAAAAATTATCATCCTGATCTGTATAAAAATCAATTCTATGATTTACAATCTTACTTACACCTTTTTTATATAATTCGATATTGGGACTTGTGAATCCATCGATTTCAAACTGGAACATATATCCTGTTGATATGCCCTCCTGTTTACGAAATACGACTGAATTATTATATGCTCTATATTTTCTAAAATATTCAATTTCGAACCAGTTCATTAATACTGCATCTGAAACCCCTAACTGATGCATATTTACTTTTAATTCATTATTACCATGATTAAGCAGAGATTGAGACAATCCTGTCGTATTTTGAATGACATGCATTTCCTGGTCTTTCCAAACCCCTGAATCACCTATTTTGTTATTTGTTCCTTCATTTAGTCTTAATTCAACTTCATGTGATTCAATGTTATTATTTTTATCCTTATAGGATCTCCCTCTCATCAGAGCTTTTACAAATACTGATAGAGAACCGGTTTGATATGGATAAGGGACAAATGCATCATAGCTGTAGTTTCCATCTGCAATAATACCAGAATCGTAATACCAAAGATCTAATGTATAACTCGGTAAATCTAAACTTGCTCCGACTTGTCCAAAATGTTCATAATGATTGTCTCGTTCAAAATGAAGATTTTCTTTATAAAAAATCGGAACCACATATTGTGAAGGATTAGATATTATTAATGCCCCACTTTCTTCAACCATTCGGAAACCATTTGAACTGGAATGTTCCAACCAATAAACGTTAATATCAGAAAATGGATCGGTATACATGTCAGAATGTTCATTCAGAAAAGTATTTTTATTTTTTTCGCCCCAAAACTCGAAATAATCACCAGAATCAAAAGTTAAATCCCCACTTCCTTTAAAATAAATTGCTATTTCCTGTCCCTTATTAAACAATCGTAATTTTTTGGGATTAATAGATTTCAATTCCATTCCGGCGTCAATTAAATCCTGATAAGTGATCTGATATAGCCCATCTTCATCTACTAATATTTTATACTTGCCAGATTTATATCTTTGCAGCGTTTTTTCAAGTGTTACCGGAGATGATATTTTATAATTGATACTCTCTCCATTAAGAAGCATTTTCTCCAGTAATCGTTTTTCATTCTTATTTTTTTTATCTGAAATATATTCCAGTTTGCTTTGATTTTCATCTACCCAAATTCTAATTTTTATTTTTTTAATCCAGGTTGCATTGTTATTTAGATTTATCTTTACCGGAAAAATATTAATATTATAAATTGGAATATCTCTAAAAACACCATTCAATTCCACAGAATAATATTGGAAATTATTATTACTTTTTTTAATTGAATAGTTTTTTGAATTTTCGTTATTTAAATAATTTTGAATTTTTATACTACCAGTTTCAATTTCCAGTATTTCTGAATTAGGATTTGTGCCGGAAAGAGAAAACTGCTTTGATAAAAATGGAACTACAAATTCACCGATTTTATCAGATAACAGTAGTCCATCAATCTGAAATATTGGACTATAATTGTCTTGTGTGATTATTTGATTTTGAACAGGTTTATCAAATTGCGCTTCAAGTATGATCTCAGTTGAGGATTGTTTTAAAATATTTAGTTCATAGCCTTTTGCATAAATAATAGAAGAAAGGAGAGGGATTAAAAAACAAACAATTAAAAAACTCTTTTTCATTTTTTTGGGAGTACTTTAATATACATACTTTGGTTTGAATTAAACTATCAGTGACCATATATACTTAAAAAAAAGCCACTAATATTAATTCATGAATTTGGTAGCAAGTTTTCTCTCAGAAGTTCCTTTAATTGTTTAAATAAATTTTCCTAAAAAAGATCCTTTGCATCACAGAATATTCAGATACAAAGGATCATTAAAATATTATATGTGTTTTATAGCTACTTGATGAGCATCATTTTACCATATTTCTGAAAATTACCTGCAACAAATTGATAAAAATAAATTCCGCTTGATACCTGAATTCCGAATTGATCAGTTGCGTTCCATTGCGCAACATGCTCACCTGCCGAAT
>DAOWAQ010000111.1 GCA_030634505.1 Calditrichia bacterium | reverse complement strand
ATTATCACATTCTTCTAATCGCTTAATAAGAAAATTAATATCTTTAGATGAAATAAAATTAATACCAACAGCTTCCCCTAAACCGTTTTTTACAGTTTTGGATATTTCTTTAATAAACCCATCTGAATTTAGAGTGTATTTAACTTCTTCATCACTAACTTCTTCATTGTTAACTGAAACAAATGATTCATTTTTATTTATATAAGGAGTGAGCAAATCAAAAATTCTTTTATCGAAAACAACATCTCCATTTAGCCATAATACAGATTCCCCAACATATTTTTTTAAAGCTTTTAATAAACTTTTCGAAGTATTAGTTTGGTCAAAAACCTGATTGTAAATGTAAGTTGCATCAGGCATGCTTTCCATAATTAGATCCTTTTTGAAGCCAACAACAATGTTAATATCATCAAAGTTAAAATATGATGTTAAATTATTTATTTGTTGTTTCATTATAGTATCACCACTTTTAAGAGGAGTAAGTGGTTTTGGGAATGGATTTCCTAATCTTGAGCCAATACCTGCTGCTAATATGATAATTTTCATGATAAAATTAATTTGCTATTTGAGGTGAATGTTTTTGTTTCTTTCGTTTTCTCCCATTCTTTTCATTTATGTTTAGCTGTCTAAGTTTAATATATTTCAAAAAAACAGTGTAAGATGAGAATGAGCTAATAACAAAGCCATTATATCCATCCAAGACACCCATGTTCATAAAATATGATTTAATAAAACGCCACATTGAATGTGATAGTATCGTGAAAATTGAGGCTTTTCTCCCTATTTTAAAAGCCTCATTTGCAGCAATGGTTGAGAATCTATTTGCTTTGTCGATATGTGCATCATATGTTGGTAGTACCCAATGGAGAAGATCTCCCTTAAGATGCTTTTTTGTGCCACCTTTAATTAATACAAACCTATCATGAGGATTTGTTCCGCCCCATTCTCCTTTTCTGCGGTCAAATAGTCTCATCTTCCTGTCAGGGTACCAATTCGAATGATATATCCATTGACCACAATAGTTGTTAAAACGATTAAAATAATATCCGTCATATTTCCAGTCGGATTTAACTTTTAAAATCGATTCTTTTAGTTCTTCGGATAAGGCTTCGTCCGCATCGAGCGATAGAATATAATCATTACTTGCACATGTTAGGGCAAAGTTTTTTTGTTCTATATAGCCACCAAATGGGTTTTTTATGAACTTGGCATTATAACGTAAACAGATTTCTTCTGTTTTATCAGTTGAAAAAGAATCTACTACAACAATCTCATCAACAATTGATTTTAGAGATAATATGCACCTTTCAATTTTATTTTCTTCGTTATAGGTAATTATTACTGCTGAGAGTTTTATCATTATTTATTATTCTATATCAGAGTATTTTGGATCGTAATTCAGTAAGCAAAGATAAAATTTTTATTAAGAACAAAATGAAATACGATTACTTTTTAAGTAATTGTTAAGGAAATCCCTAATCACTCCTTTTATATAACTGAACCAAGCATGTGAACTAAAAAGAAGTTAATATACTAGAGATTCACATAATTTAATTATTTGCTAAATAATTTTTAACATTGCATCTTTGTATTCAGAAATTGACATATTCCTAAAAGTATAAAAAAATGGCAAATCACCCTCAATTGACTGATAAGAATCTTATCAGAGCTCGAAAAGTAATGTTTGATGTTATAGATTTTCTTGAAGATGAAAATATTGGATATTATCTATAAGGAGGCACTTTGCTTGGAATTGTTCGAGATGGCGATTTATTGCCATGGGATCATGATATAGATTTATCGATTTCGGTTATTGATGCAGAAAAATTTGCAAAAAATAAGAAAAAATTATCCCGCAAGGGATATAGAATAACACAAAGGAAAATTCACAAGGATATCGGTGGTTATAAAGAAGGGCAATATAGAATATTTAAAGTAAAAAAATTCTTACCATCAATATTAAAAGGAGTATTTCCTATTTTTCATAAATACATGGTTGTTGCTGAT
Organism: Calditrichia bacterium; assembly: GCA_030634505.1. GTDB lineage: Bacteria > Calditrichota > Calditrichia > JAJRVZ01 > JAJRVZ01 > DAOWAQ01. Next base: position 4,601 of record DAOWAQ010000111.1, on the reverse strand, counting down.
ATTTTTGTAAAAGCCGATGATGATAAATATACATATTGGCAAGCAATGGAGAAAATAATGCGAGTAGATAAGAAATATTATTCTTCATTTGAAACTATTGAGTATATGGGAAGGACAATTAAAATACCTAATGATTATAAAAACTATTTAACAGAAAAATATGGCGATTGGGCAACTCCTGTAAAAGATTGGAGTTGTGGAGCCGATGAGAAAACAGTTATAAAAGACGCTTATTTATAACTGTTTATTAAATTAGGTTTTGTTTTTATAAAATTGATCCAGTTCTGATTCTTTATTTAACAAGACTGCGGATATTCTCAATTGAGCCATCAATAGAATTATAAAAACAATTTTCAAACATCTCTTCTACATTATAGGTAGGCTTTAATAGATTTTTTTTAATTAACTCAACAATATCATCTTTCTTATCATCAAAAATGCTTGCGTTTTTCATGATATTCATATTGTCGGGCATCTTAATAATCTTTTGATAACCATGCTTGGCAATTATTACAGGTTTTTTAGTAACTAAAAATTCATATACGACAGATGACATATCGCTTATCATTAAATCAGATATTACAAAATCATTTAGTGTATCAGCATTTATAATATCTTTAGAATTTGAAAAATATACATTCTCAATTAAGTTCCTCTTGAGCCATTTTTTGAATTCTTTGGCAAGTTTCATATCATTTGAATGAAGCCGTATTATTAGATTAAATTCTCTGGAAATTTCTTTCGCAAATTTTTTCCCATATTTCTCAAAAGTACCGTTCCCAAATTCCCAAGTTGGAGCATAAAGAATATTTTTTCTGAAAGTGTCCTTTATTTTTAACCTCTTTAGCTCCCCCTCTCTTAATTCATACAAGCTTTGATATTGATCAAATTTGAAAAATATACATTCTCAATTAAATTACTCTTGAGCCAGTTTTTAAAATCTTTAGTAAGTTTTATATCATTTGAATGAAGCCGTATTATTAGATTAAATTCTCTGGAAATTTCTTTAGCAAATTTCTTCCCATATTTCTCAAAAGTACCGTTTCCAAATTCCCAAGTTGGAGCATAAAGAATATTTTTTCTGGAAGTGTCCTTTATTTTCAACCTCTTTAGTTCCCTTTCTCTTAATTCATACAACCTTTGATATTGATCAAATTTAAAGAATCCTATTTTCTTAAATTTTGATTCAGAAATTTCTTTTGAAGATTCCAGATATTTAATTCTATTTTTCGGAGAAGACAATAAAATAATATCATATTTTTTTAATCTTTCAATTGCATCTGTACTTTCACTAATTCCTACAGGTTTATCACTTATGCCGTGCTCAAGATAAACTGTTTTACCTTTGTATGGGCTATTTAGATCAAGTCTGTTACAACAATAAATAATTGTCCCATTTAATTTCCAATGATTTTCGCTTCTTAGAATTTTAACGGGAGGAGTATTCAGAAATGTTGTTGGTTTGAAATGATTAAAAAACGAAGGATTATTATTTTTCTTTCTGAAGATTCTTTTAAAATCTAAGAATTTTTTAAAACTATGAACAACAAATGTTCCTCCTAACTTTTGATATATCGGTAAGGCATAAGATAACTGATAAACCTTATTACCGTAATAGTAAATTTCCAAAATCTAATCCTTTCTATTCTTACAGATCTTCAATTCTTTGATTTTTGTTTTTAAGCTCTCCAGTAAAGCACTCAAATTTATACAATTGTGTTCTGCACCATATATTTATTAACGGAACCTTATCATCTTTATAAGAGTCTGGATTTAAGTAAAAAATCAAATTATATAACCTTTTTTTATATGTATATCTACAGTTCTTTAATTATTTATTCTAAGTACTCTTTTGTACACTTGGAATCTTTTTTAAAGTCCCAGTTCTTTACGGGTGTTCTCCAATCTTTTCCATAGAGGCACACTAAGTATCCTTCATAATCATTTGGAACAGAGAATTTCTTTTTCTTAAAAGTTATTTGAGTTAGATTGTCATGAAATTTTGCAGGCACGACTTTTAATACCGGAGGTCTAAGACCTTCGGTCCAGAAATATTCCTCCCCAATTTTTCTTTTTATAAATATATCTAGAACTACCTCTCTTTTGAAGAATTTTAATGGATTTAGATACCAGATTTTAATAATTCTTAATTCCTTAGATTTGAAGAATTTCAGATCTTTCTTATAGTATTTAACTTGAACTTTATATCCAAAGAACCGAAGTTTCCAGATATTTTTTAATAAACGTTTTTCAAATGGCCGGGTAATTGTTAAATCAATATCGTTATCCCATGGTAGGAGCCTGTTTTCTCTTATCACACCTAATAGAGTTCCTGCTTCCAGAATATATGGTATATTGTTTTTTTCTAATAACCGGGAAACTCTTTTTAGCATTTTTACTGCTAAGACTCCATTTCTGCCTTCTAATTTAAAATCTCCTGACATGATTATTTATCTTATACTGCTACATTATATTCTCTCAAAGCATCATTTAAAGATGTTTTAAGATTTGTTGATTCTTTTCTCTTTCCAATAATTAAAGCACAAGGAACTTGATATTCTCCTGCATTGAATTTTTTTGTTTGAGTACCCGGTATTACTACCGATCTTGCCGGAATATAACCTTTATGCTCAATCGGTTCAGGTCCTGATACATCAATTATTTTTGTTGTTTTTGTAATAACAACATTTGCTCCAAGAACAGCTTCTTTTTCAATATGTACACCTTCAACAATAATACATCTGGATCCAATAAAACAGTCATCTTCAATTATAACCGGAGCTGCTTGTACAGGTTCTAATACACCACCAATACCAACTCCTCCACTTAAGTGTACATTTTTACCAATTTGTGCACATGAGCCAACTGTTGCCCAAGTATCAATCATAGTTCCTGAATCAACATATGCGCCAATATTTATATAAGAAGGCATCATAATAACACCTTTGGCAACGAAAGATCCATAACGAGCAATGGCATGAGGGACAACTCTTACTCCCAGCTGATCGTAACCGGTTTTTAGGTCAATTTTATCATGAAACTCAAATGGGCCAACTTTAATTATTTCCATTTTTTGAATCGGGAAATACAGTATGACAGCTTTTTTAATCCATTCGTTTACTTGCCAACCATTTTCTTTTGGTTCAGCAACTCTTACTTTGCCTTTGTCAAGTAGCTCAATTACATTTTGTATAATATTTTTAGTCGATTCATCTTTAAGTAAATATTTATTTTTCCAAGCGGCTTCAATAACTTTCTTATATTCAGTGTACATGATTATACGTTTGTGTATTATGTGGTTAATGTGCGAAGATAACCAAAAAAAAGCTTGCAAAAAAGCTTGCGGAAGCTTGATGCAGATGCAATTTCAAAGGAGTGTTTGGAATCTGACATGGATGAACAAATACGATAATGACTTTAGCCCTCTTGAGCGAGAGCGAATAATTTGAAATGCGATCTGTATTATATGTTTAAAATGATTATTTAAAGTTAAAGAGTGTTAATAGCAAGTAAATTTTTTATAGTCATAAGTTATATTTGCACTTAAACTGTATTAATTTGAGAATAGAAGGTTATATAAAATATGTAATTGTACTTTTAGTTTGTTTTGCTGTATTTTCATCGAAAGCCCAGGAAAATGATAGTTTATTTTATTATAGAGGGCAGATAATAAGTAAAGATGGAAAATATCCTGTAGCTCTTGCTCATGTGATTAATCTGAAAAAAAAATGTGGAGTGATTGCCGATACAACAGGGTATTTTGAAATTTGGGTTATGCCTGGTGATACACTTAACATATCTGCAATTGGTTTTGATTTTCTTGAGTTGCCCGTGCCGGTAAAATATAAAGATACAACAATAGATATATACCTTCAAAACAGGTATTATGAAATTCCTGAAGTTTCAATTACATATTTGGGGACTTATAAAGATTTTGAATACAAGGTCTTAAATTTAGAATTGCCTGGAACGGGAATTAATGGACAGGTTGAAAAATTATTTAAACATGTTGACCTTCCTCCATTGGTAATGGGATCAGCGATAACAGGCCCTGCTTCACTTATTTATGTTCTTTTCAGTAAAGAAGCCAAGGCGATTAAAAAATATTTAGAATTATCAGAAGAAGGAGTGGTTAAAGATAAAGTTCGAGTACGATATAATGAGTATATTGTTAAAAACTTGACAGGGTTAGTGGGAGTTGAAGCATTTGAGTTTATGAAATTTTGTAATTTCCAGGATAAATATATTTTAAGTATTGATGATTATAATTTGTACTCAGAGATTTATTTAAGATTTAAAGCTTTTAAAAAAAGTAAACCGGACTCTTTAATTAGTGAATGATTTTATGAGTCCAATCTGAAAACTAAAATAGTTGTACTTTAGGTGCTTAGCGGATTTGCTAAAAAGCAGATAATATGATTGCTTATTTTGTAGAATTTTATAAAATTAGCCGCTTAGCACCTTTTTAAACAAAATTCATTTTATACTATAGCAAAAAAGTAAAAATTATGTCATTAAGAATTCCAAAATTTGAAGATATTCAAAATGCTCATCAAAGAATAAAACCTTTTATAAATAAAACACCTGTATTATCATCATCT
>DAOWAQ010000202.1 GCA_030634505.1 Calditrichia bacterium | reverse complement strand
ACTGATTTGATTGTTTTTATCATTTTGGTAAAATAAAAGGAACAGAATTGTAAAAATGATAGCAATGAAAATGATACTTAAACTATGTTCAATTATTTGTCTCTTCACAATTATCCCACGACTTATTTTCTATGAATTATAATATCATTTGACTGCCAAAATGCTTTAAAGGAAGTATGAGCCAGCGACAATTGTAATTCATTCATCAGTATATTTGTGCTTTCTGCAAAATCAAAATTACTTTCGTTATTCAGTAATGTGCAAACGAATTCCTTGTTCTTATTAACAAATGTCCAATAGGGAATCTGGATATTGGAGCGATTTAAATGATTAAAGTGGATAAAGAGTTTTTGTATCAGTTCATTAACTTCTGATAATTTTGTTTTTATTAGTAATTCAATTTCTTCAAGATTCTGAATGTTTTCAATTACTTGTGATTTACAAACCTCCCAGGCATTTTTATTTCTTAAATCACACCAACCATATTTAACAGGGTAATTTAAATTTTTAACATAAGTACGAGAGTTTTTTCTAAACATTCTTACCAGTTTCGTATCTATTGGTAAATGTTCTTTTTGACTTCTGTCTTTGGCATTATAAAAAAGGATTTTTTCATCTTTTGTTATTAGAATTGTATCCTGAATACTATAAGCACTTTTAATGTAATTTGAATATGAAATGTAGAGTTCACTTAAATCAGTGTTTCTTTTTGATTTTAAGAAGTAATAGGATTGACTTTCAATGCTGCCGATAAAACAAGGTGTATAATCATCACTTAATAAAGTGTCTTCTGCGATTATTTCAACAGGGCAATATTGTAGAAAATAAGAGCTATCGTTAAAAGTAATATTCTGCTCGTATTTATTATATATTCTAAGTTCAAATGGATTTTCTAAAATCAGAAAATTTTTATTTGACTGAGAAAATCCATTTATTGACAAACATAAAACAATAAAAATTATGTGTTGTAGATTAATATCTTTATTTTTAGCAAAAATCATTAATCTTCAGTTTTTTCCTGCCATTGTTCGATTGTCGAGAGCTGAGATGCTACATCATACAAATCGATTGTCGATTCATCGAAGTATTGGTTGAAATGTGCCAGGTACTATGTACATTTTCTTCAATTTTAGCTAAATACTTTATGGAATTTCCAGAATAGTTGCAAGCGCATTAATAATCTTATCGAGTTCTTTTTTGGATATAGATTCAATTTTATTTTTCAATCTGTGCTTTCCGACTGCCCTGATTTGATCAATTATTGCAACAGCTGATTCATTCTGACATATTAGTTCAACTGTTATTGGTGGATGCGGTTTTGCTGCTGTAGATAACGGAATTACAACTACAGTCTTGCGTAAATTATTTAAAATATCATTTTGATAGGATTAAACAAGGTCTGGTCTTTTTAATCTCTGATCCCTGAGTTGGATCTAAACTTATCCACCAGACATCACCACGCTTTATCGGTGGTCTTGTCATTCATGAATCTCATCATCAAATGATTGCCATTTATCTATTTCTTTATTAAGATCGTGATCATTATTAGCTTTTAAACAAGCTGCTTCTAATGATATTTCCCGCTTTTTTAACTCATTTCTAAGTAATCTGGCAACTAGATTCGATCTTTTACGTGGTGGTATAGTCTCTTGAAATTTTTTGGCTAGATTGTCTGGTATTGATATTGTGATTCTCATACTCATAATTTAATCCCTAAGACTTATGACAACAAGTGTTCAATGAATTATTTGTAATCTTTAAGAAAATTTGGATTGGGTCAACTAACAAAGTTTTTTTCTAATTCTCCACTTTTTCTTGCCATTGTTCGATTGTAGAAAGCTGAGATGCTACTCCATACAAATCAATTGTTGATTCATCAAATTGCCTGTTAAAATAAGTTAATGAAGGCAAAGAGAACAACCATTTACCAAGGGCTAAATCCTGCTCAACTTCATCAATAAATCCCGCGTAGGCCTGTCTGTCTCCTACTTCACGGGTTGACATAAATCCATACATAAAATCAAGTAATTTTAATACATCTTCCTGGTCTTCGTTTAACACAGATGCATCCAATCTAAAATAGTTTTTATTTGCTGTGAAAGACTCAGGTTTAACTGACCCATCCGGGTTGACTTTGAGATGTATTTTATACTTTTCTAAATCCGGTTCACGTAAAAATATATCATAAAAATCAAAAAGAAACGTACTGCGATATCCGGTAATTGCCATTAATACAGCATCGTAATTTCCCTTTTTTAGCTCATCATTTGTAACAGCTGTCGCTTTAATTTTTCCTTTGTGGAGGCTTTTATCATTTAGTACATTAATAATATCGGTAAATTCTTCTCTAAAGCCATAATTCAAACAGCATTGAATTCTCACTGTATCAGGTAATATTGTCAGATTGGGTACCTCAGTCTGGATGAATGGTACGACAATTTTTTCTTCAACATAATAAGATGAAGAGGGAAACATACTGTAATTTAAATATTCTTCGTAATTATCTTTATTATTTTTATAATCAACAATATGTCTTTGCTGTTCACTCCCAACTTTAAAAAACCGATTAAGAATTACTTTGTTACTAATGAAATTTCTTAAAGAATGTCTTTGCTCACGATTCAATCGTTCGGTATTGAAAAACAGTGCAAAGAAAGTTGTACTAATGTTGGATTTTGCAAAATAATCTTCATTGTCCTGAAGCAAAGGAGAAAGACTTCCATAGGGGGTGCCAAGTAAAACATTTATATTTTCATTTTCTAATTCAGAAATAAATGTGCTGTTATCTATAAAAGGAGCCAGGATTACATTAGAAATATATGCATCACCTGCCGGATTTTTAATAAAGTTTGAAACCTGGGCGTTCTTGTCAATTGCCATATAAGGGCCTGTACCTAACGGATAAAAATCTGCATTTATTTCGGAATCATAAGGTAGGATTTTAAATGAGAGAATTTCCTTAATATCTGATTCAGACCATATTCTGTCATCTTTAAATTTGAATCGGATTTCATTGTTGTCATCTGGTCCTTCGAAATCCATGGGTTCGATAGCTTGTGAAACTAAAATATAATCTGGAGAGCGGCTTCCTAATTTTCGAATTCTGCGTAAAGTAAACCTCAAATCTTTGGCGGTGAAATAAATGTTTTCTGATTCGGAAATTTCAATTTCATCATCTTCAGTTTTTATATTATAACTGGAATGCCATTTATTTTTTGGTTTCAACCTGATAGTAATCACATTATTTTCATCAATGCTCATCAATTCACCTAATCCATCTTCATATGTAATTCCACTTGGATTAGCTGAAATATTGAATATTCCATCATACAATACTTCATCCAATTTGTCGGATAAAAAAACCGAATGAGGTAAATGTGGATCTGTAATCGGTTTTTGGTGAGCGATATATGGAAGAATAATTTTACCTTCTAAATCTTTTAAGGTTAACCAGTAAAAAAGCGCTGTACCAAGCACTAATACAACTGCACCTATAATATAATATTTTTTATACATGTTTTATCCTCTCTCATTTTGTGATAAGTGTCCGAAAAAAGGGATGATTATTGCAATACCATACCTTACGGCATCGTACTTAGTTCTTTTTTATTATTGGTTTTTGAGCCATTGCACTTACTTCAAATACTTTAAATGTTGGATGCTTAAACTTAATTTCAAGAATATTATCTGCATCTTTAGCCATCTGAACAGGAGTAATCTGGCATTCGTAATTATTGTCTGCTGAAGGCGCAACAATACTAAATCTCCCTTCATTCTTTAGTACTTTACCATTCATTGTAATGGATTCATACCATTGTTTTGTGCCGGCATTTTTTGCGACTTCTTTGGGTAACTTTATGTTTATATCAAAAACAGGAAAGCGGGCTTCTGAGGCAATTTTAAGGTTGAATTTAAATAAATATTCATTCTCTCCTGATACGTTTGTTGTCGTTGGCAAAGCATACACTTTTCTGTATGATTTAGCTTTTGTAATCCATTTTGAAGCTGTCGGGTCACATTCACCGGCAAGATTTTTGATATGCTTTTTGGTGCCCGTGTAATTATTGCCATGTATAACAATTGCTCTTGCTCTTTGAACACCAAATGAATTAATGTCCTTGGTGAATAAATTATACAATCCTTCAATGGCTTTTTCTGGTAAGACTTTTGTCTTCAGATCGAATAATTTTTTATTCAATCCTTGTTTAAAATTATTCAGTTTCTGAGTACTACCCGAGGTAAAAGTTAATTCGTGAATTGGCGAGAAAGCCGGGTTGGAATAGAATTGTTCTACATTATTTGTTTTTAAATAGTTTTCTTTAATGAAACCATTTGCACGTTTTGTACTTTGACGACTAATCCTGTTAATCACTGTATCTTCTGTAGATTTGATTAGCTTGGATTTTACCTTTTCAGCTGATTTCAAATTAAGAAAATAATTATCATTGAATAAAGATCGTAAACCGGATTCAACTTCAGCAAACCTGTT
>DAOWAQ010000021.1 GCA_030634505.1 Calditrichia bacterium | reverse complement strand
TTTTTTGTTTATCCGCTTCTATCAGCTGATTATTTTGTTGATCGATTTGACGTTTAATGTTTCTGTAAACAACCATAAATGTCGTGCAAATATAAGTCGATACATAAACAGTAATTGTGAAAACTGAAAAGGTCACAAAAACAGCTAAATCATTATTGTGAATCTGACTGTTAAAAATAGAATAATGATTGATAATTCCGCTATATTCAGCAAATACTAACGTACCAAATGAAATAACAACAAAGGTTGCTATAAGTACCGGTATTCCCCGGGGAAATATAATACTACTAATTACAACATGGAAAACATAAAATAAATATATCGGATTTTCTATGCCCCCGGTAAAATGTACTATTGCCGTTAAAAAAACTAAATCAAAAAAAGCATGTATCAATAAAACGGCTAATTCCTGAGGAAAGGAAAATTTTTTAAATACTTTAAGAACTATAAAATAGAGCAAGTTTATTGCTGCTAAGGAACCAAGAAGAAACCAAACCTTATCATAAGGTATTGGCAGACTAAAATTGTATTTAATTATCATCGAAATCAAATAAAATCCGACAATCGCCAACCATCGCAATTTGATTGACCACGCAATTCTTGCCTGAAGTAAATCTACCGTTAAAAACGGAAGGCGTTCAGACCAGTTTGGATTTATTTGCAAATTATATCCATATTTAAAATAGATTTGAAGATTTGTTATAACTCATATTGTTGAATAATTGCATTAATAATTACTCAATAATTCCGGTTTTCATTATTGTAAGATGATATTTATAAGCCTAAATTATTTTTAACGAGTTCAATCAGCGTGTCAGGATTAACTGGTTTTTCAATAAACTCATCCACAGGCAAATAATCTTCATCTTTTTCTTTGTCAAAAGAGAAACCGGTTTCCTGTCCAACCGCTGTAAGCATGATAATTGGTAAATCTGCAGATTCTTCTTGATTTCTAATTTGATAGGCGACATGAAATCCTTCATCCTGTGTTCCCATCATAACATCTAACAATACCAAATCAGGTTTTTCATCTTTAATTTTCTGCAAACCTTTTTTACCATCTTGAGCATCAATAACTTCAAATCCTTCACTTTCGAGAGTTAGACGCAGCGCTTCTACCAAATCAATATCATCATCAATTATTAGTATTTTTTTTGACATATTTGTTAGTCTCCTCAATTACCATTTTAATGATTGATGGAATGTTATTCTTAACTTCTTCAGATAAACCTGTATTAAATTCCAATGATTTGGGCTGAACTCCAATGACAGTACAACGAATATTGTCAGTCAATTTCTTTGCCATTTTATAAACATCAGCAAAACCAAATCCATGTAATAAAATCGCTTTATCTAATTTTGACAGATTTTCTTCTTTGACCTCAAATTTAACAATTTCTCCAGGCTGTTTATCCATCTGAGCACAATCTATAACCAAAACCGGTTGTTCACTAATAAGATGATCAATTATAGAAAATGCATCAGAACCAATATCAAAAATCTGTACTGAATCAGGCAAATTTTCTTTTTTTAATTCCGAGATCACCTGCGGACCAACGCCATCATCACCGCGTAATGTATTTCCTATTCCAATAATTTTTAACATTATCAAAATTATTCAATAAAATCAACTTCTAACATATGTACTGAACATGAAATACATGGATCATATGCTCTGACCAGCATTTCCAATTTTTTAGTTATATCTTCTTTGGATTCCTCTATAATTTCCGGAACCAATTTTTTCATATCGTCATCAATATTTGCCAGATTCTGACCGGTGGGTATGACACAATTTGCTTTTTCTATTAAACCTTTTCGGTTATAAGTGTAATCATGAAACAAAATCCCTCTCGGAACTTCAGTTGTAGCTATTCCCCTGCCATATTTTGTGGGTTCCTGATTTGGCTTTTCATTTTTAATTCCACGATCTAAAAGCATATCAATCAATCCAATTGTATTTTCAATACAATGAGCTACTTCAACTACTTGTGCTACAGTGTTCATATATGGATTATAATTAGGCGCTACTAATCCTAGTTTTTCTGCAACCTTTTGTGCCAAAGGATTCAACAATTTATGACTATTATTAAATCTGGCTAATGCTCCAACCATATAAGAACTGCGATTAAATTTTGCATGTTTGCTTGTTGAATGTGATACTATAAATTCATTGGTTATTTCAAGGTAATTATCCACCGGGATTAACCCAGAATCAGATGAACAAATAACACCATCATAAAACCCATATTCTTTGTCGTTGTAAACACTTATATACTCTGTTTCTCTTTCAAATGTTGGGATTTTATCCGCTAATGAAGCGACGACTTCTACAGCAAACTCAGCATCTGGAATACCTTCTTTGATTAATTTTTCTTTTAAGTCACTTAATTCTTTTTCAGTTGGTAATTTTGTAAATCCACCCGGCACACAACTAATTGGATGAATTGCCCTGCCGCTTATCAAATCACCAATATCGTTTGCCAATCTTTTTAACCGCAATGCTGCCAACACAACTTCTTTATGGGTATTTATAAGTGGAAATACCGAACCGACATTTAAAAAATCAGGTGTAGCTAAGAATAAAGCATGAAGAATATTACTCTGAAATGTTGCACCATCAACAAGAATTTTTCGTAATATTTCCGTTTGTTCAGAAATTTCAAGTCCAAGAGCTACTTCAGTCGCTTTAAGAGATGTTAACTGGTGACCCAAAGAGCATATACCGCAAATACGCGAAGTGGTAATTGCCACTTCATGAAAATTACGACCTTTAAGCATTGCTTCAAAATATCTCGGCGCTTCAACAATATGTAATTCTGATTTATTTAAAACACCATTTTTCATATCAACAACAATATTTCCATGCCCTTCTACCCGGGTAAGATGATGTACATTTATATTTAAATCTTTTTTCATTTAATTCCCCAATCTATTGAATCAATTCACAAAACAAAGTCTTTTAATAATTTAGTTTTCAATATCATTTGCACAATACAACCTCATTCTGTTTAAAGCTTCTTTCTCTGAAAATCCATGTTGCTTCAACATATCGACAGCGCCATTCTCATTTATATTCGAGACTAATCCTCTACAACCGGTACAGTACTGTCCATTTGAAGGACAGATCGCATCACATCCGGCACGGGAGATTGGTCCCAGACAAAACATACCTTTGTCCAGCACACATTCGTTTTCTTTTAATTTACATTCTACACATACCGCGTAGTCAAATGATTCCGGTTTACGCCCCAAAACAAGTGATTTTAAAACGTGAAGGAATTCAGGAGTGCTCATAGGACATCCGCGTATTTCATAATCAACCTTTACAAGTGCACTTACAGGCTGTACAGGAATTGATGGAAATAAGTACTTATCTTCACCGTAAACTTCTTCTTTTACCCAATCAGCCGGATACAGGTTTTTCATAGCATTGATACCACCATTAACCGCACAAGCTCCGAGCGCTACAAGTATTTTGGTTCTGCGGCGAATATCATGAATTCTCTCTACACACGTTGGTGTACTGATGCTTCCTTCAATAAAAGCAATATCATATTCATCAGCCTTATCGTCCATTGCCTCTCTGAACTCAACAATATCTACCAGTTCTAAAATAGATAATAAATCATTTTCTAAATTTAATTTATTTAACTGGCATCCTTCGCAACTTGTAAAATCGAAAAATGCAACCTTTGGTTTACTCATATCGCTTCCTCCAGTTGTTTCGCATGGGGATAGTGAAAAACTGGTCCATCCTGACAAACATATGTATCATTGATTTGACAGTGACCGCATTTACCAACACCACATTTCATTCTTCTTTCCAGAGATAAATAAATATTTTCATCCGGCATTCTTTTCCCTTTTAGAGACATTATTACAAACTTGTACATTATTGGTGGTCCAACAACAGTTGCAATAGTGTTACTTATATCCAGATCTATTGGCGGAATCAGAGTTGTAATAACACCTGTATTTCCCTTCCAGTATTCATCAGGTTTATCAACTGTCATATGAAATTCAATTTCTTTAGAACCTTGCCACATTTTAATATCTTCTTTAAAAAGAATTTCTGAAGGATTCTTTGTGCCATATAGAATAATTATTCTCCCGTATTTTTGGCGTTTAGCTATAGTGTAATCAATTAATGATTTCAAAGGTGCTAATCCGATACCGCCACATACAAAGAGTATATCTTTCCCTTCAAATTTTGTAACATCAAATCCATTTCCATAAGGACCGCGAATTCCTATTTTGCTTCCTTCTTTCATTGAATGCATTTTATCTGTTAATTTTCCTGCATTTCGAACAGTTAAATCGAAATTCGGCATTTTTGTTGGTGAGGAACAGATTGAAATAGGAGCTTCACCATATCCAAATATTGAAACTTCAACAAACTGACCTGGTAAATGTCCTAATATCTGGTTATCAGGCAGAGCAATTTCAAATCTTTTTTCAAGATTTGTTAACGTTTCAACCTTTACAATTTCCGACATCATCGGATAGTATAAATCTTGTTTTTCTATTGCAGTATTTTCCATTTTTTAATCCTCAATACTAAATGATCTGTTCTTTCTGATGATCAGAGTATTCTTCGATAAGATTATTAATTATTTCAACTATGCTTATATTCGCCGGACAATATTTAGTACAGCGACCACAACCTACACAATGTAATTCTCCGGAATGATCAGTAATATACTTAAATTTTCTATGTAACCGATGCCTGGTACGGCTACTTAATTTTTCTCTAAAATTTTCTCCACCTGCAACTTCTGCAAATTCATTCAGCATACATCCATCCCAAAATCTTTCTCGTTTGCCTTTCGAAATCTCCAATTCAACTTCATCCCTGACATCAAAGCAATAGCAAGTGGGGCATAACAGATTACAAGTACCACAGCCAACACATTTTTGAGCAATATCGGACCAAACTTTTGAATTATAAACGTGTTCAAATACCTGCGGCAATCTGTTATAGTGATATTTTATTTTAGTTTTGAATTCCTTTTCTCTAACTTCAAAATCCATTGAGGCATCTAATGAAAGTCCATTTCCAAATTTAGAAATTAATTCTTTACCTGTATCATCCACTTCAAAAACCAGGAATCCATTATCAACAGGTTCAAAATACAAGCTAAATCGCTCAACTTCTTCAATTGAAATGCCGACCGATTTTGTAAAATGCCATTTATCCGGATTAAAAGAAATACCAATAAATATTGAATTTTCTCTTCGCTGCAAATAATTAAATTCCGGATTACCCTGGGTAAAACTGTAGTCTAGCCTTTTAATACCTTGCATTTCGTAAGAATGAATTGCAAAAAATATGCGATTATTTAGCGCAATATCTGTCTTTTTGAATTCATTATTTTTTGAATCAAACGAAAGTAATGTTTCCCTTGGTGGTAAAAAATATTTTTTCAAGGGTTGAATTGTACGCGGATAATCATACACAATATCTTTACCAGAAGTTACAACTTCATAGGAATAAGATGCGTCACCTTTTTTTTGTGGTGCAATTACCTCTGCTTGCGTCATCAAAAATTCAACAAATTTATCAGTAGTAGGCTGATCAAAATAATATCTTTTCATTTTGTTTAAGCCAGTATTTGAATCATAGTACATGCAAAACCTCTTAAAATTAATTTGTATCCATTTAAGCAAGAGGTATGCCATATTTCTGTATTACAATATACCCAGATTAATTATTGTTTTCACTGTAGTTAAGTAAAATGACCTTTTACTATTTATCATTTTATTTATTATATTATGTAATTTTTTTCACAAGATTCCTAAATATTGGAATAACAATGATTATACAAGTAAAAGTCTAATTTTATATTGAGTATTTTTAAACAAAAGAGAAGACAATCTGAACACTTATGATTGAGCATATTAATGATAAATGTTCAAATTATATGAACAATTGATGTAATTCTAAGAAAGAAGAAAAATCTAATCGATAATATTAAAAGAATGTGAAGATTGTTTTATTTATGTATTAATGTTTTAGTGAATAATTAAAGCACGAGTTTTGTGCTTATAGCGAAAGAATTGCCTCGTGACAACGTTGGCCACAATGCTCTGTGCATAGAATAGCTTAAATCCATTTGAAAAATTCCAGCTCTTATTCCAAATCCCATTCCAAATAAAAATCCCCATTTACCACCAACCGTCATACCAGCTCTTAGTGGTAATATTTTTATTGGATTAAATTGTGCCCCGGCGGAAAACATAGTTCTATCCGAATAGCCCATCTCATTACCAAATGCCTGTTCAATATCTGCACTGAATATCCAGTTTTTACCCCAGGCATATGCTGTTGCAACATGTATAACTAAAGGCATCGTTCTTGTGAAATTATTAATCGAATAAATTGTATCCATTTCTGTGGTAGTTAAATCTTCCGGTTTTCCAAGATCGCTGGAATCAATAGTTACAGAGTTTAGAAATAATTGCGGGTTGTCATTCCAATTAAAGGTTGAATAAACATTCTGTAAAGCAAGACTCACTGTCCATTTCTTTTTAATAATTCCAGTACCACCAATGTCAAGACTGAACCCAGAACCGCCATCTGCTCGTTTGCCTTCAAATATTAATTCTGACTTAATTTTCGAAGATGATGTATTAAAATATCCTTTACCTTCATTCAATTCATAATATTCAAATCCCTGAAAATAATTTATATTGGCGCCAACACCAAACAAGTCAAAATATTTTTTAAACTTTATCGGGTATGAAGCCGCAAATGATACTTTAACAGCTCCGTAACCATTACCGTCAACATTCTTAAATTTCAATACTTCATCTTTATCGTTATTGCCGTATAAATATAATTCAATTGGTAATTTGGGAGAAGTAAAAAATGCATTACCTGTTCCTTGGACTGCGAAAGCATAGTTCCCAAATGCTAATCCCAATACGTTTGAATTTATATCGCCATAAGCATTTAAGCCATCTTCATCGATCAAATCTAATATGTTTTTTTTGTCAGCTTCGCTCCACCAACCCTTATGACCTTCTTTTGTAAAATACCTGTTGTAATTGTCAATATTAAAACTGGAATTAGCCATATTTAGATTTAATGAGAAGAGATTTAATTCTAAAAAACTGTCTCGCGGTAAAATCAGATTTGCAGGATTCCAGGCAATTGCGTCAATCCCGGTAGCCAATGCACCATAAGCTCTTCCCATACCCAAGCTTGCCCCGTCAAAACCCTGAGCGAATACTGACGGCACAGCCAGGCAAACCAACAATATTAAAATAAAAAAATTCTTTATCATTATTTTTCTCTCATTCATCTGGGTTCATAAAAACTTTAAATTTCATTGAGCCAATGCCTATAAAAGCATCTGTGCTGCGAAATTTCATAGCTTTATTTACTTCCGGAAACTCAATTCTTGATCCAAAATACAGTTTTTCTGCTGAAAATATCTTTAATTCTTTATAATTTATGATAGTGGATATCTGATCCGTAAATGGTACAGACACATATCCATCCGATCCGATAGTTCCCGCGACAATTTTAAAATCATCAATAATTAATTTATTGGTATCAGACGTATCTAATTCAAAAAAAGCAGTGGTATCGGTTGCAAAAATAATTATAACATTAGCTGCTAATGGAAGTCCGTTTTCAAAGTCAAGTTCCAGGTTTGCATTTTGGAATCTATTTTCTATTGCATCTTTTATATCAACATCTATTTCATCAAGCGTATCTATATCAGATTCAAAATCCGGTATTGAATCAACAAAAATATTGAAGGGAGAAGAAATTTCATATTCACCCCAAACCGAATCATTAATTGTTACTTTACCTTGCCCCATTATTGTAGCTCTTCCGCTCATAACAATATCAGTCGGTAATATTTCCATTAATTCAACGATCCTTGAATTTGATCCGTTTAGTGTTACCAGATTGGTTGACGGCATTCCGCTTTCACCGGGAATTACCTGTATTGGAACCGGATCCAATTCCACAAAATCATCTAACTGTCCAGTATCAGGATTTCTATGCTCGCCTCTAATATTGATAACCATATCAACCGGAATACCTATTTCATTAAAAATAGCCAATTCCAATTGCAAATCTTCTAACCGAACCCCACCTTCAAAACCGTTATAATCAAAAATATCCTCCTGTTTAACCGTGTCAATTGCTACTTCAACAGTATCAAGTACTCCTTCAAATTCGCGGAAAAATATCGAATCCGCATCAAATCTAACAATAACAGAATCTTGATTCGAAATGTGGGTTAGTCCTGAACTTGGAGTAGTAATCACAGTCACCTCATAATGCAATGAATCTATTACCATACCAGGAGATTTAAAATTATACATGGTCAGGTCATCTAATTCAATTGTTGAAGAATTATTGGATAAGGCTGGTATTACTTCTGATTGAGTATAAGCAATTCCTGGTTCTTCTTCAACTTCAAAATTAGGTAATGTTATTATTACTGTAGCTTCAACTTCAAGTTGATTTTCTATATTTAAGTGAATTTGTCCTTCATCAACTACAGCTTCTATGATGTGATTATCTCGATCTTCAACAGATTCAGCTCCTGTTTCGTGCGCTGTTTGAACCGGTATTTGTGCTTTGGCTTCACTTACAGTCAAATTAGATATTATTATATCTGCATTTACATACCCGCTTGTATCCTGGCTGGTAATATTGTTTATTATATCCTGTTGCAAAGGCACCTGAATTTCTAATCTCAGTTTATTAGAAATGGTTGTATTTTTAAGATCCAGGGTGTCAGATGCTGAATTGTATGGACCAATTTGTGGATAAACAGCAGTACCGATTTGTCGGCCAAATAATCCGCCGCTCGAATCATCCCAAACTTCAATTTGCATTCCTTGTTTAATAGTTAAAAATGTCTCATTATTAAAAACGAGTATTAGTTCTCCTTCTTTCACATACACATATTTATAATTGGAATATTCAACTATTTGAGAAGGCAGGGTTAGCGTTGTATCCGGTACAATTACTGTATCGCCAACATTTATAGGATAGGGAAGCAACTGGTGAATTGAATATGGATTACTTGATTCCGTTCCCGGGCTGGAAATGGAAATATCTTCTATGGTCGTTGAAAGTGTATCAGGATCAGGTTTAATTGACAAATCTTCTTTGCGAATACCCTCTTTTTCAACCGTATCTTTTATTGAAAGACTTAGAATTGGAATACCCTGTGATGTAGTATCGGCAAATACAAACTCATTATCGATTGCTTCAGACATTTCAAATGAAATTTCAGGAAGTGGAATTTCCCAAATCGTTTCCCAATTCGGAAGAACCGGATTGTTAAACGTACATGCCGCCAAAACAATTATTAAAAAGACACTTAACATCGTTACAAAATATTTAATTTTCATATATTATCCAATACGTTAGGAATTAATAAAAATTAATAGATTTTCAATCTAACAATTGATAATAAACATTCATATGTTCATCGTCACATTTGATAAATTATATAGAAAAAAGAAAACCTTCCAGCAACAACGCAACTGGAAGGTTTAAGTATTCCGAAAAAATAAATTAGGAACTATTTTCTATGGGATTTTCCGAATTCGTAACCCGCATCAACAGCCTTTTCATTAATTTCAATAAATCTTTTTCGTTTAATAGCAGTTTTTAAAGACTCATAAATAGCTTCTTTTGGTAATAAATTTGTATAACCAATGTAGGCACCCATAACCAACATATTAGCTATTCGTGTATTTCCAATATCATCCGCCATTTTAGTAGCAGGAATTGCCAGAACTTCTATATCAGTCCTCTTAGGTTTAATATCTATCAGTGAACTGTCATAAATAATAATACCTCCCGGTACAACATCATTTTCAAATTTTTCCAATGACGGACGATTCATTCCAATCAATACCGTTGGTAAGGAAACCATTGGAGAACCAACTTCCTTTGACCGAACATTTACATGACAGTTAGCCGTTCCGCCACGCATTTCTGGTCCATAGGAAGGTAACCAGGATACATGATAGTCTGCAAACATTCCCGCCTGAGCCAGAGCGGCTCCCATCAATAATATACCTTGTCCGCCAAACCCCGCAATTTTTATTTCCGGATTTTTATATTTATCCGATGTTTCGGTAGATTTAAGACTCAAATCATTTTCCCCTGATATATCAAGAAGATTTATGATTTCATCTGAGTTTGGATTGACTTTTTCAATTTTATATGGCTCAACCTCTTTTGTAAGATCTCTAAAAACGCCAATTGGAAAATTTTTATGCATATTTTCTTCGATCCATTTTAAGGAATCAACCGGATCCAATTTCCAACCTGACGGACAAGGAGATAAAATTTCAACAAGAGAAAATCCCAGATTATCCACTTGATTTTTAATTGCTTTGCGGATTGCAATCCGAGCTTTTGCTCTTAATTTATTATCAACTAATGATACGCGTTCAACATATACCGGCGCTTCTAACTGGCTTATTAATTCAGCAACTTTTATTGGAAATCCTTCATTGCCAGGTTGTCTGCCTAAAGGTGTAGTTGTAGTTTTTTGACCCACCAAAGTTGTAGGCGCCATTTGCCCACCGGTCATACCATAGATTGCATTATTTACGAAAAATACAGTTAAATTTTCACCCCTGTTTGCAGCATGCAATATTTCTGCAGTTCCGATTGCTGCTAAATCACCATCACCCTGGTAACTGATGACAACACTGTCAGGATGCGCTCGTTTTATTCCAGTTGCAACTGCCGGAGCACGACCATGCGCAGCTTGAATATTTCCCACATCAAAATAATAGTATGCAAAGACACTGCATCCAACAGGACTGATAAGAATTGATTTATCTGCTACGCCAAAATCGTCAAGTGCCTCCGCGATCATTTTATGTACATTACCATGTCCGCAACCTGGACAATAATGAGGCATTTTTTTATCTGCGCTGGGATTTCGTTCATATGTGTCGTAAAATGATTTTGCTTTTTCTAAAATTTTTGTAGCCATAGTTAACCCCTTTCACCCTGTAGAAGTTGCTTTTTCACCTGCTCTACAATTTCATCTGTTGAAGGTACAACCCCTCCCATCCTATTATAAAATTCAATGGGTATTTTACCTTCAACTGCCAACCTGACATCATCAATCATTTGACCATTACTCATTTCAATCACCATAAATTTTTCTATTCGTTGGGTTATTTCTTTGATTTTTTTACTCGGGAATGGGAAAAGGGTTTTTGGTCTTAACAGGCCAATAGGAATATTTTCATTTCTTAATTTTTCTACTGCTGTCTTTAACATACGTGAAACAATACCATATCCGATCAAAACATACTTAGCATCATCAAGCATAAATTCTTCTAATCTTACTTCATTTTTTTCAATTTCGGCATATTTTCTTTGTAGTTTTCTGTTATGTTCTTCAAGTTCTTCAGGATCGAGGTAAATACTGGCGATTAAATTATCTTTGCTCTCGGCATCTGCATAAATAGCCCAATCATGCCTTGGTAAATTCATTACAGGCTTAGGAAATTCGACAGGCTCCATCATCTGACCAATGTAACCATCGGCAAGTATATATACCGGTGTACGATACTTTTCGGCAATATCAAAAGCTAACATGGTTAAGTTACACATCTCCTGAACACTATTGGGCGCCAGAACCGGAACCTTATAATTACCGTGTCCACCTCCTTTAACCACTTGATTATAATCACTCTGTTCCGGTGCAATGTTTCCCAGACCAGGACCGCCCCTCATTATATTGACAATAACCATAGGAAGCTCAGCGCTTGCCGCGTAAGAGACGCCTTCCTGCTTTAAACTTATTCCCGGACTCGAAGAAGCAGTCATCACTCTAAGTCCACCACTACTTGCACCATAAACCATATTTATTGCGGCAACTTCACTTTCCGCTTGCAAAAAAGTACCACCTAATCGAGGAAAATATAATGCAGCACCTTCAGCAATTTCACTTGCGGGAGTAATAGGATATCCGAAATACAATCTGCAACCGGCTAATAAGGCTCCTTTTACTATCGCGTGATTTCCTTTTAATAATTGTTTAGCCATCGATTACCTCCTCCGCAACTTCTGCACCTTTTTTATATACTGC
This sequence comes from Calditrichia bacterium, assembly GCA_030634505.1. Classification (GTDB taxonomy): domain Bacteria; phylum Calditrichota; class Calditrichia; order JAJRVZ01; family JAJRVZ01; genus DAOWAQ01. The sequence continues at coordinate 801 of DAOWAQ010000021.1, read as the reverse complement.
AATAGCCTCAGGTTCAGGACAAGCATAAAAACAAACACCGCAACCTGTACAATTCTCACCTATATAATATGCATAATGATACCCTTTACTATTAAACTTCTCATGAAACTTGATCACATCCGGTGGACAGGCTTCTATACACAATCCACAGCCTTTGCACAACTCAGGCTCAATATTGATCGTTGGTTCTGTGAGCGTTTTGATTGTCATAAAGTTATCCTCATTTTATGAATTTATTTTTAAGATTTAACATTCGAAGTAACATCAATATTTGTGCCAAAAGATTAAAGTGAACATATAAATTTTAATCCTTTATTAATGTATATTTTATAACCAGTTACCTTAAATACAAAAATCAAATAAAATTATTTGAAATTGTTAAGTTTTCTTAGAAATAAAATAATTAAAATTATTTTTATTAATTTTTGGAAAGCAATATATCTATATAATCTTAAAACAAATGTGAATTATTATCATCGATTATTGAGTCAATAGTTAATCTGTTTTAGACCAAAGTATATCATTTACCCCTTTATTCTGGTTTGCATACCTAGCTAAAACGAAAAGTAAATCACTCAACCGATTCAAGTATATCAATATTTCATCTTGTACTTCGTTTAATTCAACCAGTTTAATTAACTTGCGTTCTGCTCTTCTACAAATTGTCCTGCTAATGTGATAATATGCGGAAAGTTTTGATCCCCCGGGAAGGATAAATTTCTGTAAGGGTGTTAATTTTTCATTTATTTTATCAATAAATTCTTCAATGAAATGATAATCAATATTGTTAAATTTTATTTT